>JAUXKG010000248.1 GCA_030624355.1 Acidobacteriota bacterium | reverse complement strand
TAGTCAATGTTCTTTCAACGACAATTGGGTCCTTCTCGGTTGACCTGCATCAGCTTAACGATTTAAAGTCTTCTGGCGCAAACTGCACCAAGATCTTAATTGACGTTAGAAGGAGAAATTATGATGAAGAACTTCAACCTTTTGTATCTGACTGTCAGTGTCTTCTTGCTGTTGGGCTGCAGCCCCAGCGGGGTAGCTGAAGAGTCCCAGGAGACGGCATCCGACACTGGATTTGACGGTGTTTACGAGTTTGTCCGAATGGATACACCTGATGGACCCCGAGCCAGCCAGAAGGGAACCATGATCGTTGCCGACGGCACCCTGTGTCATGTCCGCGTCAACAAGGAGCGGGACGGTTTCAGCCAGGAGGATGACACAGCGGCAGAGGAACGAGTCGCCAAAGAGGCAGCGGCCTTTAACAGCGCTAATGCCGCCTGCGGCCCTTTCACACAGGCCGGGGACCGAATCACTGCCACCTGGACGGCCAGCCTGGATCCCAATGACGACGGAAATACCCCCGAGTTCATTTTCAGGCAGGAAGAAGGAATGCTTTTCTTTTCTCCTGCCGTAGCTCCTCAGTTCAGTTTCGTGTACCGGAAAGTGAGTTAAATCAGGGAGGGGGAGAGAAACACCCAAACAGAAAATGTCCCAAGCGGTAGGGCCTCGAGTTGGTCCTTGCTGGCTGAGGAAGGCCTCTCTTCCGTCTCTCCGAAGAGAGCCGGTTTCTCCACTTCCTCAGTAGGTGACCTCAGCCCCCTGAGTCCTCGGCTGCGGCTCCGAAAAGCCCAACCGACGACCCGGAAACCGATCTCCTTCCTAACCTTGATTCCTCTCTTGCGAGAATCACTCAAAGCAGGAGTGCCCGGCCTGCGTCCTGAGCTAGCTCTGCTCCCGACTCCCCGGAGAAAGTCGGTTTTCAACTTAGCTCTGGTGAAGTGGCCATCCGACTAACTAACGTCAGCCAGCTTCCTCTTCTCCCCTGGCTCGTGCCCTTGCAAGCAAATCCCACGAACTCGGGGTCGCCGCCTCAGGGTTCCAACTCTTTGGTGTCTACCCCTTGGGACGGTTTTGATTCTATCGAATCTCGAACCGGTGACAAGCAAGAAAAGATAAAAGCTTTGCTGCACACAAGCTGTGCAAAATCGGGTGTCTCCCTGCAACCGGCGCACAATGAATCCTGCAGACAAAGCGATCACAAATTATCCACAGTTTTTTCCACACTGGAGTCTGCAGCGGTCTTTCCCGTTCCCAAACAGATCTTTCACAATCTCTTTTTTGGACGATTTGACCGGAACGAAGGCCCTCTCTTGCCCCCCTTTTTCCCGGCCAGAGTCTTGACAAGGCGAACTGGAAGAAGATATCTTATTAGATCGAACGTATGTTTCAAACATCTGTATGAATACAACGCGTCAAAAAATCATCCGATCTGCCACAAAGCTCTTTGCCAAGAAAGGTTTAAACGGCACTTCGGTCCGCGAAATCAGCCGCAAGGCCAGCGTCAATCTAGCTGCAATAAACTACCACTTCCAGTCAAAGGAACAGCTCTACAGGGAGATTGTCTCGCACCACTTCCAACGCCTGGTCGAAAACATTACTCAGCTGGATCAGCAGAAGATCGACGATGAGGAGTCCTACATCGAGCGCTTCGTCGAGCAGAACCTGGATTTGCTGTTTCATGGGGACTGGGAGTTGGAGTGCATCGTGGCCCGAGAGCTGGGCACCTTCTCCAACCAAGGTCATAACTTGACTCAAAATTTCTTTCAACCAGCCTTGACTTCCCTCACCAAGAGGATCCAGAAGGGCATTGCTGGCAAGCGATTTCGCAAGGTCGATCCCACGCTGGCCGCTCTCAGTCTGATCAGCATGTGTCTGTTTTGTGCCAACAAGCAAAGCCTACTGGCGACCACCCTGGGCGTCGATACTCTGAGTGACCGGTTTCGTGCCCGGATGGCGACCCATGTAACAGAATTGTTCTTGAGAGGAATCAGAAAATGACGGCCTGCGAGGCCGCCCGACAATCCTGGCTCCAGCCGAGGCATCGCCAGTCTGGAGCAGGCCCAGTTCGATTTCAGGAGGTCCTATGAAAAAAAGGCTCTGCCTTAACCGTTCCCATTCCCGACCCTTTCTCTTCTTGCTGCTCAGTGGGCTGCTTTTGCCCGCTCCGATGTACGGGCAGAACCTTTTCTCCAGGTACTTTCGGGATCAGCAGAGGTACTCGGTAACGGTGGGACCGACTCAAGTCCAGGGAACTCTTCGGGACGGGAAGGTGTATTTGACTGAAGAAGAGGTCATCTCCATGGCCCTGGTTCACAATCTGGACGTCAATGTGGACAGACACAGCTATCTGATCGACGAATGGACCATTGATCAGCGCAAGAGCGTTTACGATCCGGACTTCACCTTTGGCTTCAGCTGGGATCGCAACAAGACCCCCAGCTCCAATGTTCTCCAGGGAGGCCAGAGCGTTACCGACGTCCTGACCCTATACAACGCCGGCTACCGTCAGGATTTTTCGACCGGCACTTCCTTTGAGTTCAACTTTGAAGGCGTGAGAAATCGTACCACCAACTTTTTTTCCAGAGTGATACCCGCTATCGACACCAACTTTGAAGTGGAATTTCGGCAAAATCTATTAGAGGGATTTCGTCGAATCGAACCGGATTACGAGATCGAGATCGCCCGCAACAACCTGGACAGCAGTGAACAGGAATTCAAACGCCGCGCCACGGAAACCGTCGTCCAGGTTTTGGACGCTTACTGGGAGCTGCAATTCGCCCTTCAGGATATCGAGGTCAAGGAAAAATCGTTGCAGTTCGCAAACACGGTGCTGGATCACAACCGATCCCGATTTGAGGTAGGAACGGCAGCCCGCCTGGAGGTCGTTGAAGCCGAAGCTGAGATGGCCTCCCGCCGCGAAGAACTGATCGGCTCGCAATTCAACTACCGTCGCGTGCAGGACCAGCTGGTCAAACTCATCACCAGCTATCAGGACCCCCGGGAGTTCCCCGGTGAGATCGTTCCCGCCAAACAGGTCTATACCCCTTCATCGATATCCGACTCCTTCGAGAAACTGCAGGCCGCGGCATGGGAACTGAGACCCGAGGTCCAGCAGGCCAACCTGGCGGCACTCAATGAAGAGCTCAACCTGGCCGTTTCCCGCAACCGCCTGAAGCCAACTCTGGATCTGGTGGCCGGCTACCGACAGTTCGGCTTGGGAGGGAATCAGATCATTCTGGATTTCTCCGAAGGGATCGAAAACGCCAAAGTTGTAGACATTATCCCGGGAGGAGCAAGCGATTCCTTCAGCCAACTGTTCAGCGGTGATTTCTATGGCTACACCGTGGGACTGAACCTGGAACTGCCGATCTTCAACACTGACGCCTTGGCCCAAAACGCCCAGGCCCAGGTGGCCATGGACCGCTCCCTGTTGCAAAGACAGAGTGTTCAACAGACTATCTCATTGGAAATTCGGGATGCTCTGACCCTAATCGAGGAAAACGAAGCCCGTCTGGAAGCGGGCCAGGAGGCGGTTCGCTTCGCCACCGAACGCCTGGACGGCGAAGAGGCCCGTTTCGAGGTCGGAGTAGGGACTACCCGCCTGCTGATCGAGGCCCAGCGGGATTTGCTGCAGGCCGTCTCCGTTCTCCTGAGAGCTCAGATCGACCTCATCAAGAGTCACCATCTACTGGACCGGGCTCTGGGCCGGACCTTTGACCGTTACAACATCCGTTTGTCCGAGACACTGAAAACCAATGTGAATTGACCCGACTGCTGAGAGGATTCTCCGCAGGCGGTCAGGTCGCCGACTCGACTGCCGGCTCACGCGATTCCACCCTCGGTCATGGACCAGGGATCCAGAACCTGTTCCAACTCCTGATCCTCCAGTAGCTGACTATCCTGAGCCACCTCACGAACCGTGCGCCCTGTCTGATAGGCTTCCTTGGCAATCTCAGCCGCCTTGTCGTAACCCACCCGGGGCACCAATGAGGTGACCATGGCCAGGGATTTTTCCACCATTTGCTGGCAGCGCTCACGATCGGCCTCCAGACCATCCACACACTTTTCCGCCAGCACCAGGCAGCCGTTGCCGATGAGCTCGATAGATTGGAGCAGATTGTAGGCAATGACTGGCTTCATAACATTGAGCTCGAAGTTGCCCGACTGGCCCCCAACCGAAATGGTGATGTCATTGCCAATCACTTGAGCCGCGATCATGGTCACTGCCTCGGGAATGACGGGATTGACTTTGCCCGGCATGATGGAGCTGCCAGGCTGGATTGAGGGAAGAAGGATCTCTCCAATTCCGCAGCGCGGTCCCGATCCCAGCCATCTTAAATCGTTGGCAATTTTCATCAGGCTACAGGCCACCGTCTTGAGCATTCCGCTGGCTTCGACCGCAGCATCCTTGGAGGCCAGCGCCTCGAACTTGTTGGAAGCTTCCATAAAACCAACACCCGTCCAGCTGGAAAGCCTGGAAACTACCTTGGCAGAGAATTCAGGAGGACAGTTCAGTCCAGTTCCCACAGCCGTACCGCCAATGGCCAGCTCGGAAAGATGAGGGACCACCAACTTCATGCGCGTGATGGAGTGCTCGATCATGGAAGCGTAGGCCGCAAACTCCTGCCCCAGGCGAATGGGAACCGCATCCTGCAGGTGGGTCCGTCCGATCTTCACCACCCGGTCAAACTCCTGAGCCTTGCCCTGTAAAGAATCGTGCAGCCGTTGAAGAGCCGGGATCAATCTCTCCTCAATTTCCTGTAAAGCTGAGACGTGAATGGCTGTGGGGATGACATCATTGCTGGATTGAC
>JAUXKG010000370.1 GCA_030624355.1 Acidobacteriota bacterium | reverse complement strand
GATATGCCCTGAGTCGCGAACTGGCCGAAGACCTGGTGTGGTTCAAAGAGGTGGGATCTTTTGAAGGTGAGATCGATCTCAATGAGATCATTGACCACAGAGCAGTGGAATTTGCGCTCCAGCATCTGGGCCGGTATGAACCGCCCGGAGAGACGGAAAGACAGGAGTAGACTGTGTTCTCTTTTCTTCCCTCGTTGAAGAGCGGGCTAAAGAAACAACTATGAACAAAGTTCTGTCGGGTAAGGTGGCTGTGGTCACAGGAGGAGCCAATGGCATTGGTCTAGCCTGTGTCAAAGGGCTGGCTGAGTCGGGCTGCCAGGTGGCCATTGCGGACCTGGATGCGGAAGCCGCCGAAAGGATGGGGGACGAGATTTCACAGCAGACGGGAAATCGGATAGTGCCCTTCGCCATCGATGTGTCCGATTCAAAACAGTGCCGGGAGATGATTCAGCAGGTCCAGGACCAGTTGGACGGTCTGGATATCCTGATCAACTGCGCGGGCGGCAGTCTGGACAAAAAGCCCATCCTGGAACTGGCGGAATCCACCTGGCATCGAACCTTGGACATCAATCTGCACGGAACCTACTACTGTTCCCGAGCCTTCGCCAGAGCTGTTATTGAGCAGCAGGGAGAGGGAGCGATTGTCAATATCAGCAGTATTTTTGCCACCCGAAATGCTCCTGGTCTGGCCGCCTATTGCGTGAGCAAGGCAGCCGTCAGCCAGCTGACCCGGGCCATGGCCCTGGAGATGGCACAACACGGCATTCGAGTCAACGCTGTGGGTCCCAGCCACGTTGAGACCGGCAGGATGACAAAGAAGATTGAGGAAGGCATCGTTGATGTGGAGACCGTGGTTGGGCATGTTCCGATGAACAGGATGGCTCGATCGGAGGAGGTGGCCGACCTGGTCCTGTTTCTGTGTAGCGACCGGGCCAGTTTCATCACGGGTCAGACGGTCGTCATAGACGGAGGCTACACGATTGAATGAAGTGCTTGAGAGGAGGCGTCATGCGAACTCTTTGTGAGGGATTGTTTACTGGGCTTGTCCTGATTTTGCTGGGTTGGGGGAACTGGCAACTGGGCGCTCAGGATCTGGCCATAGTGGGGGGAACTTTGATCGACGGAACCGGAGGACCCCCACAGTCAAACGTGATGGTCTTGATTCAGGAAGGCCGGATTTCCGGAATCGTGTCTGCAGACACCCCGGTGCCCGCCGGTCTGCCGACCATCGATGCTGAAGGGAAGTACTTGATTCCGGGATTGATCGATACCCACACTCACTATCGTGACTGGCAGCCGGAATTTTTTATCAATCATGGCATTACGACGGTGCTCGATCTGGGCAACCCACCGGAGTGGATGCAGGCCATCAAGGAGGCGGTGGCTAAGGGGAAAATGAAGGGTCCGCGACATTTTCGCTCCGATCTGATTATGCAGGCACCACCCGATCCTCAGAGCACAGAGATTCCCCGACAGCGGCGGGGTCGGCTGGTCTATGTGCGGGACGTCGCTGAGGCCAGGGCCGAGGCGCGCCGGCAGATTGAAAACGGCACCGACGCCATCAAGGTCTACGCACCACTGAGCCCGGAACAGATTGCCGCCATCGTCGAGGAGGCCGACAAGGCCAATATTCCGGTAGCGGGACATGTTCTCAACGCCCGGGATGCGGCTTCGGCGGGCATCGATTTTATAGAGCACACGGAAGGTCTCGCCATATCCACCGTGGATGATGTCGAAAAGCACGAGCAGGTCATGCGGGAACGCTATCAGGGAGACCCCTATTTTTTTGGCGGCGTACCGACGGGTCCTGCTCTGATGAAGGGCTATCCGCCCCATCATCTGATGAATCCGGACCGGTTTCAGGAATTGGCCCGATTGATGGCGAAACAGAACACCTTTTTGAATCCCACCTTGTTGAATCACTGGAAGGGTTTTTCGGGCCACCGCCAGCAGTTCGAGCGGGAAAACGCCACTTTATTGAACCGTCCCGAGCTCGGTTACGTTCCCGAGAGAGCCCGACTGAGCATGTTCGACTACGGCAAGGTAGACGGTCTGGATCCCTCGCGCCGGGAGGCGGTTTTTGCAGGCTACCGGCGGGTGCAGGAGTTTCTCAGGGTTTTGATGAAGGAGGGGGGAAAAGTGGTCGCCGGTGTGGATGCCACTGCCATTCCCGGTCTGGGAACCCATCAGGAGATGTTTTTGATGGTGGAGGCCGGACTCACACCGATGCAGGCCCTGCTCTCCGCCACCCTGTGGTCGGCTGAAATGATGAAAAAGGCTGATATTTTAGGTAGTGTCGAGGTGGGAAAGCTGGGGGATCTGGTGGTTTTGAATGAGAACCCTCTAGAGGATATCGGTAACACGCGGAATATTCAGTGGGTCATCAAAGGGGGCGTCATTCAGGACACGGAATACCATGCTGATTTCGCCATTCCGATCCCCAGGCCCGATCCCAGTATGTATGTGCCGCAAATTACCGATGTGACTCCCCGGGTGGCTGTGGAGGGATCACAGACGGCCAGGATCTCGGTGCAGGGAGATGGTTTCGGTCGCAGTGCCATGATCCTGTTTGACGGTGTCCCGATTTCCACTCGATATCTCAAACGCGGAGAACTGGAGGGAACCCTCCCTGAACGGCTGCTGACCCGGGTGGGAACCTTTGAAGTGAAGGTCGAGAATCCGCGGCCTGGAAGGGGCCTCTCGAACGCCTTGAAATTCATGGTCAAGTTCCGATAGGAGGTTTCATGAGAATCCGTTGGCTTGTATGGAGTGAATGGTTCGTTTGCTTGGTTTTCCTGCTGGGACTGGGGAGTGGAGGGCTTTCGGGTCAGGACCTGGCCCTGGTGGGAGGAACTCTGATCGACGGAACCGGAAATGACCCCAGGCCCGATGTCACCGTTGTGATCGAGGCAGGCAAGGTGTCCAGAGTCGTGCCGGCTGACACGGAGCTTCCAGCCGGTTTGACCAGGATCGATACCAGGGGCAAGTACCTCATCCCGGGACTCATCGACAATCACACCCACTTTCGAGATTGGCAGGTTGATTTCTTTCTGGCCTACGGGGTGACCACGGTACTCGACCTGGGGAATCCGGTGGACTGGATACAGGCGATCAAGGAGGCCATTGCCAAAGGGAAGATAAAGGGGCCGCGACTGTTTCGTGTAGGGGAGATCCTGGACGCGCCACCCCGACCCGGGATGACGGAAGTTCCGGTGGAGCGGCGGGGACGTCTGGTGTACGTCAAAGACGCCGCCGAGGCCCGGGCCGAGGTGAAACGACAGGTGGCAGCCGGAGTGGACTGCATCAAAATTTATGCCCGCTTGAGTTCTGAGCAGTTGGCGGCCATAGCCGACGAAGCCCACAAAGCCAACATTCCCGTGGCCGGGCATGTTCGCGATGCCCGGGAGGCCGCTCTGGCTGGAATCGATTTTCTGGAGCACACGGACAACGTTGCCATGTCTACGATCGAGGACTTCGACAGATTCGACAAGGTCATAAAGGAGCGTTTTCTAGATCCGAACTATTTTGGTGGTGTTCTGATCGAAAAGGGTCTCAGCCAGGGGTTGCCACCCCATCATCT
>JAUXKG010000397.1 GCA_030624355.1 Acidobacteriota bacterium | reverse complement strand
GTCCAGCTGCCGACCGATGTCAGCAGCCTCCGGGGCGTCGCCTTCACCGGGCCCTTTGGCTCATCCGAACAAGCAACCGAGGTTCAGATCAGAGGGCAGACGGTCACCGTTCAGGCATTGAGAGCGTTGAACATCCGAGAAGGATTGACGCTGGCTGTCATCTGGGATCCAGGAAAGATCCACAGGCCTGGGTCACTGGAGAAGGTCTCTACCTTCCTCTCCGACAACTGGATCTTCGCTCTCCCGATACTGGCTTTCATGATCATGTTCTGGCTCTGGCACACCCGGGGTCGTGACCCTCAACGGCGTCCCATTGCCCCTCGCTACGAACCCCCCAATGCCATGACTCCTGCAGAGGTGGGGACCTTGATGGACAACAATGCCGATCTCAGAGACTTGACAGCCACCTTGGTCGACCTGGCCGTGAGGGGCTATCTGGTGATCGAGGAGAAGGAAAGCGATCAATGGTTCGGTCTATGGTCCAAGAACGAGTTCACATTTGTCCTGCAAAAGGAGAAGTCGGAATGGGGGGAACTGTTGCCTCACGAGGGGGAGTTGTTGGGAGCGTTGTTTTCGGATGGGTCACTGCAGTCGGTGAAGCTGTCTGATCTTCAGAACAAGTTCTATAAGAACCTTCCTGCTATTCGGGACAAGATATACGAACGACTCGTCAAACAGCGATTCTACGCCTCTCGACCCGACCAGGTGAAACGACGATACCTGGTGGCGGCTGCCGTCCTCTTCGGGATCTTTTTCTTTCTCACCAATGTCATCCCGGCCCACCAGCTTCTGGGCCAGACCTCCTTTGGCCTTCTTTTTGCCGGAGGTCTCACCAGCCTGTCTGTGGCCTTCTTCGGCTGGTTCATGCCGGCCCGTACGCTGCTGGGGGCTCGCCGATTGGAGCGGGTGCTGGGATTTGAAGAATTCCTGAGACGCGTCGAGTCGGACCGCTTCAAACGCATGATCAAAGGACCCGAAATGTTCGAAAAGTACCTGCCCTTTGCCATGGCTTTGAGCGTTGAACAGAAGTGGGCAGAAGCATTTGCAGACATGTATCGAGAACCACCCGACTGGTACCGGGGTTCAAACTTTCGTGGCTTCAACACCCGATCCTTTGTTTCGGACCTCAATCGCATGTCCACTCAAACAGCTGGCATCATGGCCTCCTCGCCCCGCAGCTCAGGCGGTTCCGGTTTTAGCGGAGGAGGGGGATTCAGCGGAGGAGGTTTTGGCGGTGGTGGAACTGGAGGCTTTTGAGAAGGTGAGTGAAGCACAGCCCTGTGATTGACCTTCACCCTCCCCTAGCCCGGATTATGCATAAATTCTCTACTGCATCGCCTCGCCTTCATCTGAGCGAAGTGAAGAAAATCAATCGTCCTGACTGGGTTGCGCTCGGGGTCGGAGTTCCATGAACAAGACAATTCCTCTGCTGATCTTGCTGGTTTGGAGTATACCCTTTGGCCTGGGCCAGTCCTTCCCCTATCCGGTGGCCAAGAAAACCCTGACCAATGGCATGGATGTGATTGTCATTGAGACACCGGAGTTCAAGGACGTTCTCTCCTACAATACGCTGGTTCTGGCTGGAGCCCGAAATGAGACTGAAAGAGGCAAGACAGGTCTGGCTCATCTTTTCGAACACATCCTGTTTCGCCACCGCTGGATGGGACGGCTCAACGGTTATGACCAAATCATCAACAAGATAGGGGCTTTCAACAATGCCTGGACCAACTTCGACGTCACCTACTACCACCCCCTGACCTTCACCTTCAACCTGGAGGCCAGGGCAGACCGGCCCAGCCTTCCCCAACTGGAGGCCGAGCGTTTCACAAAGCTGGATTTCAGCGAAGAGATATTCAAGACGGAAGCAGGAGCGGTGCTGGGGGAATACCGCCGGAATGCCAGCAATCCCGGTCTGAAGATGATGGAACGACTGCTGGCTCTGTCTTTTCCCGACCACTCCTACGGACACAGCACGCTCGGTTATTTGGAAGACGTGCACGATATGCCCAATGAGTATCAGGGCGCCCTTGATTTCTATAGCACCTACTACCGACCGAATAACGTGGTGTTGCTGGTCGTGGGAGATGTCCAGACAGAGAACATTTTCTCGATGGCCGATCAATTGTATGGCGACTGGCAACCGGCGGATCAGCCGGTCATCCCTGAGCCCGGACCGACCAACGGGCCCAAAAAGGAACGGATCTGGTGGGAGGCAGATGTGCCGCCTCGTGTTTCCTACGCCTATCGCATGCCGGCCTTCAACACTTCCAGAGAGGGAGCGATAGGACAGCTGCTGCCCGAACTGCTGGCCGGAGAAACAGCACCACTGTTCCAGAAGTTGCGCTATGAAAAGAAGAGCGCCAGTTCGCTGAGGATGTACTCCGGTCATTATGAGAGTTTCCACCCTCGCCTGCTGGAACTCTCTGCCGTCCTCTTCAAGGAAAAGTATCAAGAGGGTGGGGAAGCCTACTTTGAGGATGTCATCACGGACATGGATCAGGGATTTCAAGACCTTAAAGACTTCTCCAGCATTGAGGACTCGGAAGGCCTTCTGGAGGATCTAAAGGCGAAACTGCTCTACGACTTTCTGGCCATTCTCAACAGTCCTGCCAACATCGCCCAGATCTTCGCCTGGTATTACCGTTTTGATCGCGACCCACAGGTGCTCGATGTTCTGATGGAACAGGTTCAGGCTGTTCAGCCAGCCGAGATCGACGCTTTTGCCAGCCAACACTTCGTTGAAGCAAACCGAGTCATCGTCACCATGGCTCACAGGAAGTGAGAAGAATGAGCAGCAGGGCTGGTGCACAGCACAGGAGCAGAGAAAAAACACACGAAAGGGGGAAAGACCTCCGTTTGCTTCATACTCACCACGGCACCGGATCCGTGTTTTTTCTGTTGTGCGGCTGTGCGCTTCTGTTTGCTGCCTTGCCCCTTCTTGGCCAGTCCTCCCCCCGAATTGTAACCCTCTCGAGTCCTTCGCCACTCATTCAGATCACGGTCATGCTCAAGGCCGGATCCATCGACGATCCAAGAGGAAAGGAAGGTCTGGCTTATCTGACAGCCGAGACTCTGCTGCAGGGTGGGTTTGGTGACCCCGACGATCCCGTGACCAAGGAGGAACTGGCACTGACTATTCTCCCCTGGGGAGAGGCATCCAAACCGTCGGTTTCAGTAGCCAAGGAGGTCACCACTTTTAACCTGACCGTACCCGAAAAGGTATTGAATGAATATCTGAAGAAGGTTTTCCAGCCCCTCTTCAATCTCCCTGTCTTCCAAGTCCACGAATTGGAACGACTGCGCAGTGAAACCCTGGAACAGATCACCGGTTC
>JAUXKG010000132.1 GCA_030624355.1 Acidobacteriota bacterium | reverse complement strand
TGGATTTCCCGCCGTACGCCCGCATGAAGCCACAAGCTCATCGTCAAGAACATTACGAGTAGCCCTGCTTCTCTCTGGCCCTTCATAATCTGATTCTTAAAGACTGCTGTGAGGGTCTCCCGAGCGTTTTCTGTCAGTGCCCATTGATTTTAGCACAAACAAGGCGTCAAGCAGTCTCGCAGTCTCGCTTCGTGACGAGAACCTCTGCATAATCCGGGCTAGCCCATCATTGATGAGATTGCATCATCAGCGCAGCAGTCCCACCTCCCGATAGTAGCGGTCAGCCCCGGGGTGCAAAGGAGCCCCCAAACTCTCAACCTGAGCGGCAGCCGGGAAGTGGGAGGTGGAACCGCCCCGGTGTGATTGAATCAGAGACTCCCGTTCTTCAACCACTGTCTTGACGATCCGGTAGGCCAGATCATCCGGGAGTCGGGCGCTGGTTGCCAGAATGGTGTGGTATCCGATGGTGGGAACCGCCTGGACTTGCCTGCGAAAGTTTCCGGCAGGCAGAGTGGTCCGCTGAAAGCCGTACCTGTCGATCAAGGTCTGGAGTTGGTCTCTGTTCTGCGAAAGAAACTTGATATCCGTCATCAGGGCGATCTCTGTGGTTGCCGGGTGGGTCAGCGTAATCCCATGAATGAACAGATCGGCTCGTCCATCTCTGAAGGCCGATTTGATGACGTCAAAGGAAGTGTGTTGAACGCTGCCCCCCCACTCCTGCAGGTCCCGGTAGCTGACCGAGTGAGCCTCAAAGATGAGCCGAGCCAAAAGCTCACCCTGGCTTCCGACCGGCAAGGTATAGAGCCGAGTCGGCACTCGTTGCTGTATGATCTCGGCAATGCTCTCTACCGGAAAATCTTCCGGAGATATTGCCACCAAATAGTATTGGTCAAGCATACTGGCCAGAGCACGAAGATTCGGGAAAGGCACATCAAAGGCTACAGTACCTTGTTCTGCCCATTGAGCTGTCACGTCGAACATCAGGGCCAGATCGGCCTTCCCCTGTCTGAGAAGCACGGGGTTGCCTATGGCTCCTGCGAAGGGCAAAACCTGCACCATGGGCTCTCCCGGTAAGGAGTTCTGCAGCAGCTGGCTAATGGTTGCTCCATAAACGTACCAGCTGCTGCCCGGCGTGAAGGCGGCCAGCTGGAGCTGGAGGGGGCGTTTCGAAGGGTCAGAACAGGACAAGAGCAGTAGGCACAGAGTGGAACAGACTGCAATATTTTTTCTCATACCAGTCAGCTCTCTGGTGCGAAGCTTGCGCTCCAGAATTTCACAGCGGGAAATTCCATTTTGTCTGTGTCGTTTTGGAAGCCATGAAAAAGCCTCTCAGCCAAAACTGGGGAGAATCTCCTCGACGAAGATATTGAGCTGTTCTTCTTGCTGTTTGGAAGGGAAGCGGATGGTCAGGGTTCGAGCTCCCGCCTCAATAAATCGGTTGATGGTTTCGGCGCACTGTTGTGCGCTTCCCAGCGCTACCCAAAGCTCGATCTCTTCGCGAGAAAAATCGGTCATGTAGTAGCTGTCCAGAAATTGTTTGGCCTCTGTGTAAGCGGCTTCCCGATCGGAATTGACCAGAACGTTGTAGTAAAGACAGGGCTCGATCGCCTCGGGGTCTTTTCCCTCCTGGTGGGCCAGTTCATGAAGTTGTTCCAGGCCGAAGGTAAAGTCTTCAGGGCTGATGCGAGTCGTCATCCAGCCATCGGCGTGTCGGGCCACTCTTTGCATCATTCGCTTGACCAGTTTGGGCTCCTTGTCTCGCGTGGGTGTGGCCACCAGCCAGATAGGGGGGCGAGGTTTACAGGCGGGTTTGGGTTCCAGGGTCACGTTTTCGAAACTGAAGTGTTTGCCCTGAAAGCTGACATCATCTTCGGTCCACAGCAACTTCAGGATCTCAATGCCCTCTTCCAGTCGGCCGATCCGGGCCGCCGGATCGATTCCAAAGGCCTGGTACTCCGTCAGAAAGGATCCGCCACTCTTGGGGTTTCCACCCAGGCAAACCGGCCAGATGGTTCGGCCGTTCGACAGGAGGTCGATCGAGGCCCACTCCAGAGCGGTCACCACGGGTGGGCGCAAGGGGAAACTGGCAAAGCAGGCGGGACCCAGTTTGACATTTTTGGTGCGGTCAGCCACCACCGCCAGCATGGTGTTGCATTCGAATCTGGGCTTGGCCAAGATACTGTCTCCGACCCATACCGAGTCGATGGCTGGATACATTTCGTCCGCAGCCACTGCAATTTGAACGACCTCCTGGGGTGTAAAAAGACCGACCACCGGACCCCGGTTGGGAAGCGTGATTCCGAACTTCACTTTCGACATGCTGGTTTCTCTTCCTCCAGTCTTGTGACCATCGCAGTGGGGATGATATCAGGAATGAATCGCGTGACAAGAGCCGCCGGCAGCAGTCCGGCCTGCTGCCCATCAGAGCTGGGGCAAGACATTCTTCGCCAGGCGCTCCAGCTGCTCCAGATCGTCGTAGACTGAATCGGCGATTAGCAGATTGAAACCGAGGGAGACAATTTCCGCTAGCCTGTCGATACATTCCTGCTCGCTGCCAAACACGGCTGAGCTGGCCAGATCGGGATCCTTGTAGAGTGTGCCGAACCATTCCCGCATTTTCTGTTCGGCTCGTTCCTTGTTCTCGTCCACTGCCACATAGACCCGTTTGGAAAAACTATAGGTTGAGGGATCGCGTCCTTCCTCCTCCAGATACTGTTTCACCAGCTTGATCTCTTCGGAGAAGGGCAGGGACGCCGGCACCGAGGAAGCCATCCATCCGTCCCCCATCCGGGCGGCTCGCATCAGGGCTCTGGGGACATGGGCTCCGAACCACAGGGCCGGGCGGGGGCTCTGCAGAGGCTTGGGATTAATGGCCATCTGTTTGATCTGCCAAAAGCGGCCGTCAAAGGTGACCTCTTCCTCAGTCCAAAGCTTCTCCATCAATACGATGCCTTCTTCAAAACGACTGCCAACCTCGTCGGGGGAGATGCCGAAGGCGGGGTAGAAAGGAGATTGGGTGTAGCCGCCCACTCCCACTCCAACAATCAGCCTGCCCTGCGACAGATGGTCCAGGCTGGCCAGGTCCTTGGCCAGGTAGACGGGATGTCTTAGAACGCTGAGCAGGATGGAGGTGCCGAGCTTGATTTTCTCAGTTAGGGCGGCGGCATAGGTGAGTGACAGGACTGGGTCGACGGAAGGCACGGTACCGAACACTCTCTCCGCCACCCACAGGCTGTGGTATCCGAGAGCCTCGGCCCGGACCACAAAGTCGGAAATGAGATTGGAATCGATCTCACCGTCGAAGAAGACTTGAGGAATGCCAATACCAAACTGCAGATCCTTCTGTGTCATCGGTGCTCCTTTATTTTAGCCCGGATAATGCATAACCCGGGCTTTCGCACAATCCACTGACATTCTAAGTGGATCGTGCCGGTCATTGCAAAAAGATTGACACGGGGTGGTATTTGAAAAAAAATCGTTTCTTCAGCGTAGTTCATAATCCGGACTAGCTTGCGGAGCAGCACAGAAACGAAAATCGAAAAATCATCTGAACCTGCAGCAACGCCGACCCCATTGTCACTCACCACGCGACTCAGACGGCTGGGCCCCGGCTTCGTTTACGCCCTCACCGTGTTGGGGACCGGAGACCTGGTCTCCAACTCCGCCGCCGGCGCCGGCTACGGGTACTCCCTGATCTGGGCGGTTGCACTCACGCTGGTTTTTCGTTTCGCCTGGATCAATGTTTCGGCCAAGTACGTTCTGGTGACGGGAGAAAGCTTGATCCAGGGCTATGCCCGACTGGGTCGCTGGATCATCTGGATCATCCTGGTGGGTGTCCTGATGAACGGGCACATCAATATCATGACTCAGATCGTGATGACAGGCAGTGCGGCAGATGTCCTGTTTCACCTGCCCACCCCTTGGAGTGCAACGATCTGGTCTCTATCGTTTACTCTTGTTGCGTTTTCGATGGCTTTCTGGGGTGGATACCGGGTGATCGAAATCTTCTGCAAGATACTCATTGCTGTGATGGGCAGTTCCCTGATGGTGGTGGCCATTATGTCCAAGCCCGATCCAGTGGGGATCCTTCAGGGGACATTGATACCTACCCTTCCGAGTGATCAGGGGCTGTACAGTTCACTCTTTGTGGTGATGGCACTGATTGGAACCGGGGCGGGATCCACAACCAATTTGACCTATGCCTACTTCATCCACGCCAAGGGCTGGAGGGATATCTCCTTCTTGAAGCAGCAGCGCTTGGATTTGATCTTCGGTGTGTCCTGCATGTTTTTGATGGGCGTACTGCTGCAGGTGGCGGCGGCGGCCACGGTGCACCCGCTGGGGATCGAACTGGAAGATGCCAATGATCTGGTGAAAATCTTCTCAGAGGTACAGGGATCAATGGGCACCATTATCTTCGGACTGGGACTGTGGGGCGCAGCCTTCTCGACCATGGTGGGCGTCACGGTTGGCTACGCGCTGGTGGTCACCGATATTGTCGAATTCCTTTTCCCCTCATTGAAGCAATCGCAGAGGATTGGAGGGCAGGGTGCCCGCGGCCATCCGGTCTACCGGGCTTGTGTGATTTTCTGGTCCTTTTCTCCCTTGTACATTCTCTTCACCGGCGTGCGTCCCGTGTGGCTTATCCTTTTGGTGAACTCCGTAGTTGTTCTGCTGATCCCGGTGTTGACTCCTGCCCTGCTCAAGATCAGCAACGACGCGAATTTGATGGGCCGACATAAGAACAATTGGCTGACCAACCTGATTTTGGTATTTCTCGTTATGGTCGCGGTCTATCTGACCTACGAGAATGTGATGAATTTCTTCTGACAAATGGTATGCTGTTGGTAGTTAGGGCACTGAACGAGAGGAAGTGCCTTTCGACTCTGACCACAGAAAGGAAGGAGAGGTGAGATGGGAAGAAAGTTAATGGACCCCACCGGGATGACCGAAACGGGAGAGAACAGCCTGGCGCCTCGCAGCGATAGCCTGGATGGCGCTGTGGTCGGGTTGTTGTGGAACAAGAAGAGCAAAGGAGACCAACTTCTCAAGCGTGTGGCCGACCTTTTGAAGAAGGATTATCAGATTAAGGAAGTCATCTTCCAACCGGCTCCGGATGCCGGAAAACCGACCCCATCTGCACTCATGGACGAGCTGGCGGCCAAATGCGATGTTGTGCTAACGGCGGCCGGTGATTGAGGATCCTGCAGCGCGTGCAGTATGCACGACGGAATCCAGATGGAAAACAGGGGTGTTCCCACCGCCGTAATTTGCACGGATGCCTTCACCACCGTGGCTGAGTCGATGGCCGAAGTGCAGGGCGTGCCTTCCTACAAGTACGCAGTGATCCCTCACCCTCTGGCCAGCTTGACCGAGGCCGAAATAGAAGAAAGAGCCAAATTCCTCCTGCCTCAGATTACCTCACTGCTCACCGTTGCCGACCCCTCAAAGGGAGGATAATTCCCTCAGTGGCTTGAGCGAATTTGCCTCAAGGAGAGAGTGATGCCAAAAAGTGGAGATGTTTGGGAGGAGATCGACTACTGTTACCAACAGGGGTGGTCTGCCGACGGCCTGCCGGTGGTTCCGCCTTCTGAGGAGCGCGTCCGGGAATTTGTCGAGTGGGTGGGGCGCGATCCGGGTGAAGTGGTGGCCACCATGGAGCCGATTCTCCGTAAGTGCAGCCTGGAGAAGGCAGCCGTCAATGCCGTCATGGCCGGTTGTCTTCCCGAGTACTTCCCGGTGGTGCTGGCCGCCCTGGAGGCGCTGGAAGACGATCGGTACCATTTTCATGGCAGCACGGCCAGCACCGGCGGGTCTGCTCCCCTTCTGGTGGTCAGTGGTCCCATCCGCAAGCGATTGGCGATGAACAGCGGTCTGAACGTCTTCGGTCCGGGCTGCCGTGCAAACGCCACCATCGGTCGCACCATACGTCTCATTCAACTGAACGTTTTCGGAATGCACCCTGGAGTCTTCGATCAGTCCACTCAGGGGTTTCCCGGCAAGTACAGCTTTTGCATTGCTGAAAACGAAGAAGAGAGTCCCTGGGAACCGCTGCATGTGGAGAGGGGCCTGTCAGCTGACAGCAGCGCGGTCACGGTCTGGGGAGCGCGCAGTTCGGTCCAGCTCTCCCAGCGCGGAGCCAATACCCCGGAGCAGGTACTGTTGACGATCGCCGACACCATGTCTCATCTTGGCTCCATCACCAGCAAGGGCCAGACGACAATCGTCATGGGCCCTGAACATGCTCACCTGATCGCCGGCCAGGGCTGGTCCAAAGCTGACGTCAAGAAGTTCCTTCACCAGCATGCACGCCGGCCGCTGGAAGATCTTGACAGAGTGGCCAAGGCCTACCTGGGAGTTGGAGGTGGGGGAACGGCTGGCTCGGACGGGTACGTGCACCAGGGCCAGACTCCGGAAGACATCCTTTTGGTAGTGGCCGGAGGCAGGAACGCCGGTGTCTCTACCGTTGTTTATCCCTGGGGTCGGAGACTCTCCTCGGGCGTGGGGGTTCATCCACCGGCCGGTGTTCCTTCCATGGACTTTGTCACGAAGGAAATCCGGGAACCCTGAACCATTGACGATTGACGAGTGTCGAGTGACCGGGCCGCAGCCAACAACCCTCCGAATCCGTGTCAATCTGTGTTTGTTAATCCGTGCAATCCGTGATTACCTGAATCAGTGTCAATCCGTGTTCGCTAATCCGTGTAATCCGTGATTACCGAATCCGTGTTTCCACAATCCGTGTCAATCCGTGTCTAGATGTCGAAGAGGGAGCCGTATCTTCCCTTGACGGCTGCTACACCCAAAATCCTGAGTGCCGCCCAGATGGTGGCTTGATTGGCAGTGATCACCGGTTTTCCCAGATCCTGCTCCAGGGGTTCAATGACCTCCAGCGTACGCCACACATTGGCAATGAGAACCATGGCATCAGCCTTGGGATGATC
>JAUXKG010000333.1 GCA_030624355.1 Acidobacteriota bacterium | reverse complement strand
GGTTTTCAGTCTATGGTTTCATGCCTACGAGCAGAGCGACGAGGCGACCCGGCTGGTGGTGCGCACCCTCGGCTCCGTGTTTTCTCACGTCATGCTCTTTGGTGACGATGATCTGGGCAACCTGATCGCGGTGGCTTCCATGGAGCGAATGGAACCGGATTTCGAGGCGATGGAAGACCGCTACCGCGAGCCTGAGATCAGGGAGAATCTGGCTCGCCTGGGAATACCGAACCTGGCAGCCTTCCTGAGCCACCATCGAGTCTCTCAGGATCGATTTTCGGAAATGATCGATCCCGGAGAGTTGAACCGGCTCGGGTCCGAGCGCCTGGAGTACTGGGGGCCTCGGAGCTTCTTTTTGAGTGAGAACTCCTTTTTCATCGAGGACTTCGACCCCCTGGTTCAAGGGGTCACCGAGAAGACGGATATTCTATTTGACCGCTATCGGGCCTATCGCGAGGCTGTCGGTCAGCCGCTGACCTTTCGGGAATTCCAGGCCGTCGCCCGTTATGCCCAATCCATGGGAGGATATGGGCCCAAGGTGGCCAAGTCCATTGCGGCACGAGCCCGACGGGCTGGCTTCACTATCCGGATATCTGATTAAGATTGCTCATTGGCGCTTTGCTGAGGTCGTGCAGGTCTCGGTGATCGGCGCTTGAGGTGACTTCCACATTCCGGTTCACAACAGGAAACAACCGACTCCAAAGCCCTTGATTTCAAACAACATCCTCAGTCTGACAACCATAATTTCATTGACAACTCTCCGTCCGGTTTGGTTTGATTAATCATTGTCGGGCAAGTGGCTCCGGTTCCAACTGATCGGAGGATGGCGAAAACAGGAGGAGAAAGCGAGGTCTCCTTCACACCGAACAGATCCCCTCCCTTTGCCCAGACGCGGAGGTGCGGCCGTGAACTCCAGGTTGCGAATCTTACTTCTGGATCTGAATCCCGCAACCCCAATTCGGCGGATTTTGGAGACAATCATGAAATCCTCCCGACGACCCGCCGTTGAATTGATTGAAGCCTCCGCCGGAGTGGACGAAACCCTGTATTTTCCAGTACTCAGGGAACTGATCCTCTGTTGTGGGGACGGAATAATGAGAATAGTCTGTCCACTCTTGTATCGAATTCCAAGCCCGATTTAGTTTTTGTGCTCCTCAGCCCGACGCTGCTGGAAAATGCGGGTCGATTGTTTCGATCATTTCAAGAAGAGCTCTCGAAAGTGCTCTTTGTGGTGGTGATCGAAGCCGGTGAGCCCGATCAGGTGTTTGAGCTGCTTACTCTGGGAGCCGCAGACATTATTTCTGCACCCTTAACGACTTTCAAGGTTCTTCCCCGGGTGTGGCGCCTCACCGGCGCAAGAGATCAGGAGGAGAACGTCAGCGTCGCGCTCAGGGAACAGCTAGGATTGAAGAAGCTGGTGGGAAAGAGTCCCGTTTTTCTCTCCCTGATCGAAAAGATACCGGTGGTTTCCAGGTGCGATTCCAATGTGCTGATCACCGGTGAAACAGGCACGGGAAAGGAGTTGGTGGCGCAGGCAATCCACTACTTCAGTTCGAGAGCCTCGAAGCCGTTCGTACCCGTGAATTGCGGGGCCATTCCCGCGGAGTTAGTCGAAAACGAACTTTTTAGTCACCAGCCCGGGGCCTATACTGGTGCACTCACCGAGCAACTCGGGCTCATTCATGAGGCCGAGGGCGGAACCCTTTTCCTGGATGAAATCGACTGTCTACCTCTGCTCGTGCAGACCAAGCTGCTGCGCTTTCTCCAGGACAGAGAATACCGCATGCTGGGTTCTGCTAAGGCGGTGAAAGTGGATGTCCGGGTCATTGCCGCCAGCAACATTGATTTGGGCAAGGCCGTCGAAGAGGAGACCTTTCGTCGGGATTTGTATTACCGGCTGAGCGTGATTCCCTTGGATCTCACTCCCTTGCGCGAGCGAATTGAGGATATCCCCAGGCTGGCTCGCCACTTTTTGACCCGATCTAAGAACGAGTTCGCTAACCACACCTCAGATTTCACTCCGGATGCCATTCAGAAATTACTGTTGTACACCTGGCCGGGGAACATCAGAGAATTGGAAAACGTGGTGGAACAGGCGATTGTTTTCTGCGACCGAGCCATTCTGCGAGCCGATGACCTGACTTTACCGGCCGGGAACGAACCGGCCAACCTTGATTCCTTTCGGGAAGCCAAAGCCATGGTGGTGGAAAACTTCGAGAGGGAGTACATCAACAAGCTCCTTCTGGCCTACGGAGGCAATATCAGCAAGGCCGCCAACGCAGCGCAAAAGAACCGGCGAGCCTTCTGAGAGCTCATCCGAAAGCACGGCATCGAAGTGGACCGTTTCAAATCTGCTGCTATGTAAAAGCATCCACGATCAGAAACATCCCCGGGCTCAAGGCTCTGTCCCAGGAGTGGAGCGGAGTGGAAAGCGTGTGGACCTACTGCATCAAACCGGAATCCGCTAATCGCTTCGTCACCGCCATGAACTGATCCCGATCAAAGGGTTTGATGATGTAGTCGGCGAAAGCCTGCAGGGATTTTTTTTGGGCTTGGAAGTGGTGACAACGACAACCGGAATGCGGCTTAAGTTCTCGTCCTCTTTGACCTCAGCCAACAGGTCATAGCCATCCATGTCCGACAGGTTCAAACTCAGCAGAATCAAACCTGGACGAGGTGCCGTGGCATAGGGACCTTCCATTTGGAGAAAGCTACGGGCCTCTTGCCCTCCCAAGACCACGTTCAAGTTGCTTTTCAGATCGCTTTCTTCGAGGGCTTCTCTGGCAAGCTGGACATCGCCCAAATCATCTTCCACCAACAACACTTCGATGGGAGTCCCCATCTCGCCCTCATTCACAGGACTTCATCACTTCTCTCCCCTGTTTTTACCCTCCTCCAGATTCTTTTCGGCTGTGCCGACGAAGGTTTCAGGCGTGTCGGTCATCTTCATTTCAGTCACCCCGATCGAAATCGTTACCGGGGGAAGAGAACTCCGATCCGAGCTATAAGCCTGGGTCGCGGCGATCGTCTTACACAAGCGTTCTCCGATCTGCAGGCAAGTCGAAGCATCCGTATCCGGTAGCAAGGCAACGAACTCATCGGCCCCGTAGCGGGCGATGATCTCTCCTGGACGCATGCCATCTCTTATCTTCCGTGCCACGGTGTACAGGACTCGATCCCCGGCAGTCTGCCCGTTCGTCTCATTATATTTCTTGAAGCCATCGATATCGATGAGCAGAAGTGACAGGGCTTGTTGACCTTTTTGGGAACGCTCCATCTGGCGGGACATCACCTTGTTGAACCAGCGACGGTTGTGCACACCGGTCAAGGCATCGCTTATGGCATAGGTTTGGTACTCTCGCTGTAAATATTGGCTTGTCAAAATCTGAGAGTCCCCCTGGCGCAAGCGACGGGCCAGGCTAATCAACAGATTCCGCGCGATCGGTGAGGCATCCAACAGGGACCACATGGTCTGTCCATCAAGCACTAGAAGGCTCGAGTCCGCCTCAGCCACCACATAAGCCGAAGTTAGTTGACCGTCGATCAGCGAGAGTTCCCCGACCACCTCACCCGGCTCCAAAAAAGCGATCGCATCCAGTTCAAGATTCAGTTGAATTTTGAGACGTCCGGAAACCAGCAGATAAAGCAACTCATTGGGTTCTCCGACATGAATCAACACCTCACCCTGTTTTAACTTCTGTGTCGGACACTCCTCCAGGAGGCCACTGTAATGTTCAAACTCACCTCCTTTCAGGAAGGCAAGATCGGCTAGTTCCACCTTGGCTGCTGGTTCTGTTTCTTTCTGCATGTCTCTGGGAACCGATTGTAAAGGTATTGGCGGCGGATGCCGATGATTGATTCCGGGGAAGGATCCTTCCGCTACTGGGGTTCTCGCTCATTGACCACGGGCTCGTGTGGTCAGGGTAAGAGGTGTC
>JAUXKG010000460.1 GCA_030624355.1 Acidobacteriota bacterium | reverse complement strand
CGAGGGCTTTCAATCTGAAATTAAGGCTCGTCAGATCTGATTTTCCTTAGCAGCGGCTAAGTCCGTCCGAGGTTTGGTGAGGGGGGCGGTGGATCCTGACTGAGGACAGACGTGTGGACAACTGGAAATACAGAAGGTCGTATAAGATATATTATGTAAAGTTTAGTCTTTCACCGTTTACCCCGGCCACCGCCCCAAACCACGCCCTTTTGGCCTTTTCGACGATATCTTTCCATTCCCGTGAGCTGAATCTATCGTCCTGTCAGATAGCCAGGATCCCCTGAGGCCTCTCTCATCCTGACTATGTTGCGCTCGGTCGGGCTCCTCAGCGTACCGTACAGTACGCTTGCGGGGGTCTCGGTCGCGCGTCTTGTCAGGCCGGCGCTTTCGGCGCTTCGTGACGAAAACCTATGCATAATCCGGGCTGTAGAAGGGTCAGGATCACAGCGGAGGGCGAATGATGGCAGTCCAGAGCAGACGGAATATCTCAGAAATTAATTGATCTAATAGTTTGTAATATGGCTTCAAATAAGGATAAACAGCTTGGCTACATCTTGTACTTGCCCAGGTCGTCAGGACTCACGTTTTCCAGCCACTTCTTGATATCGTCTGAGTCAAGACTCTCTCTTTCCAGTGTGATGTTGCGACTGTTGTTGATGACCTCCTCGGTCACATAAATGGGGGCATCTGTGCGCAGGGCCAAGGCAATAGCGTCGCTGGGACGACTGTCGATGAACATCGGATCGCCGTCCATGTCGAGATGAATCACAGCGAAGAAGGTATTTTCCCTGAGTTCACTGACCACGATCTTCAATACCTGGGCATTCAGGTGCAAAAGGACATTCTTCAACAGGTCATGGGTCATGGGTCGCGGTGTGTCAATACGCTCGATTTGAAGTGCGATGGCGTTAGCCTCGAAAATACCCACCCAGATTGGCAGGAGTGTGTTCTTTTCGACGTCCTGCAAAATGACGATAGGAGAGCTGGTTATGGGATCCATCATCAGCCCCTTGATCTTAAATTCCCTTTCCATGACGCCTCCTAGGCACAGTTTTCAATGGATTCCTCGAGTCTGCGACCTACCAGACTGTTGGGTCCGACTTGAGTGACCAGGATCTCGAGAAAGGTGCCCGGCGGCGGTGTTCCTGGAAAGTTGACGACCTTGTTGCTGGTCGTACGTCCGAAGCTTTGCCGTCCGTCACGAGCTCTTCCCTCCACGAGAATTTCGAAGCGGCGGCCCTGGTAGTGCCGCTCATGCAGCCTCAGCTGTAGACCCTTCTGGAGCCTCTGCAACATCATTAATCTTCTGGTCTTCTCCAGTTCCGTCACCTCTGTTTTCCAGGTCTCGGCCTCTGTGTAGGGGCGTGCTGAGTACTTGAAGGAGAACATCGATTCAAATCCCACCTGCTGAACCAGACTGAGGGTTTGTTGAAAATCAGCATCTGTCTCGCCCGGGAAACCGACGATCACATCGGTAGAGAGAGCCACGGGACGCCGTAGACTGCGAAATTTCTCTACCAGTCTGAGAAACTGCTCTCGGGTATACTGGCGCCGCATCCGCTTTAGAATGGGATCGGAGCCCGACTGCAGCGGCAGGTGGACCTGATTGCAAACCGTTTTCATCTCTCCGATAACGGAAACTGTGGCATCGTCAAATTCTCGGGGGTGAGGCGAAGTGAAGCGGACCCTGCGAATTCCTGAAATAGCAGCAACTTTGGCCAGCAGATCGGCAAATCTGAAACGGTAATCCCCAGGATCTCTATAACTGTTGACCGTCTGACCTAGAAGCATTATTTCGACAAAACCCTGGTCGGCAGCCCGCCTGGCCTCCTCCAAGATGGCTTGAGCCGGCCGATTTCTTTCTTTCCCCCGGGTGTAAGGAACAATGCAGAAGCTGCAGTGTTTGTTGCAACCCTCCATGATAGTGATGTTGGCTCGAAACTGGCTCCTCCTCAGCACCGAGGAAATCTCGACCGGTGCTGGCTCATTCATGAATTCGGTGGCGACCTGTTTGGCTGCTCCGTTGCTCTTCTCAAGACTATCCAACAGATCAGGCAGAGTGTGGTACATATGCGTTCCCACCACCAGATCGACGAAGGGCGCTTTCTTCACCATCTTTTGGCCTTCCTGCTGAGCCACGCACCCTACCACGCAGATTAAGAACTTCGGATCGGCTATCTTTCGCCTCTTTACCTCACCCAGACGACTGTACACCTTGTGTACAGCCTTCTCTCGAACACTACAGGTGTTGAGAATAAACAGATCGGCCTCTTCCGGCCGGTGGACAGGCACCATACCTCGATGCGCCAACAATCCGGAAATCTTCTCCGAATCGTGCACATTCATTTGACAGCCGAAGGTTTCGATAAAAAACCGCTTCACTATTGCCTCTCTCTGCAGTTCATTCTAACTAAATGAAGAAGATCCATACAAGAAAGAGCCGCGCTGCCACGGGCCCGCTCAGCTACCCGCTTGAACCTGTTGGACCACGTCGCTCCTTTTTCGAAGCAGTTCCCTGGCCTGCTTGCGAGATGTTTCCGTGACGTTCTTGCCTGCCATCATACGGGCAATTTCCTCTACTCGATCCTTTCTTTCAAGGGTTGTGATTCGAATGATCGTTCTCCCATCACTCTGCCGTTTGTCGACATTCAGATGGTGAGAAGCCCAGCAGGCGATCTGAGGAAGATGGGTAACACAGAAGATCTGGTGCCGATT
>JAUXKG010000314.1 GCA_030624355.1 Acidobacteriota bacterium | reverse complement strand
TCAAACTCACCGCTGGCCCAGCGGCCGGAGTAGGTGCGGATCCGCGCACTGTAGTCAATGTAATTGTAGCTACCTGGGGGAATCGTGACTGTGGGATGAATCTGAAACGGTTCGACGAGCAGCTCATAGTTGCTGTTTCCACTGAGTGCAAGGAAGTCACCGCTTTCAAAATCAAGACCAAGGAAAAAGTCGTTTTCCCGACTTTCCAAAAAGCCGTTCTGGTTGGTAAACCAGTCGTGTCCGGTGGAGAAAGAGATCAGGCGCATGAAGGAGATTCCGGGCCGGGGTCTCCAGGTAGCTCTGTCCTGTTTTTTGATCACATTTTTGCGCAGAACGAATCCGATTTCGGGGTTGAAGTTTTCATCAATGCGGGTGCGGTTCAACTCGATCCTGAATTTGTCAGTCTCCCATCGAAGCAGACCCTGGTGGGCCAGGTCCTTTCCCTTCACGCCGAAGGTGTCTGATTGAGTGAGAAACCCTCGAAGTAGCAACTTGTCGAAGAGCACGAAATTGGCGTCAACACCGGCCACCCGGTTGTAGTCATTGCTGCCGCTGGTGACCTTGTTGGTCAGGATCCCGCCCACGTAAGAACGGCCCAGCAGTTTTTTCTTGACTCGGGCGACTCCATAGTTGATCTGAGGAATTAAGACTTCCTGATCTGCGCGCACGTCATCAGCATCTGCGCGCACGTCATCAGTGTGCATGTTCAGAGCCCCGAACTGAAATCCGGCAATGTCACCGGTTATCTTGGCTCCTGCGAAGATGGGAATGATTACGTCCTCGTCATCACCCGATTCTTCATCCACAACCTGACCCAGACCGATCCGGCGGCTGAAGAAGACAAACAGGTCCGGAGCTGCCGAGCCAAAGCGGGGACGCTCGGTGCCGAACTCGAAGATGCCGGCTCCCTCCAGAAAGAATTCACGCTTCTCTGGAAAGAAGAGATCGAAACGGGTCAGGTTCAATTGGGCCGCGTCGACTTCGGTCTGGGCAAAGTCAGGGTTTATGGTGAGGTCCGCCGTCACCGAAGAGGTCAGAGAGATCTTCACATCCTCGATTCCCACTTGGGATTCGTCTTCGAAGTCGGACCCGGAATCCCCGGGCCGCTGGCTGAAGCCACCCACCACAAAAGGCTTGACCCTCAGCCGCAGGCCAGTCTTGAGCTCCTGCAAGTCAGTCAGGTGGCCGGCCTGCGAGACATGGTGGAGCTGGTAGTCCCGCGACCAGTTGGACCAGTAGGTCAGCTCATTCTTTCGTCGAATAATCCGTTCGAAGTCGAGACCCCATTTCTGCAGCTCGGCTTTGCGGCTGCGCAGGCTTTTTAAGGGAATTTCAATTTCAGCCACCCAGCCCCGCTCGTTGACTCTGGCCCGGACGCGCCATTTCTCGTCCCATTCAACGTTTAAATGTCTGTTCTCGTCTGTGATCAGAGCGTCGTATCGAGCGCCCAGGGGATTGATACGAAAGATAAAGGCATTGCGATGGTCGTGGAAGGTGTCGAGCAGGATACCGAAGCTGTCATCATTGTCAAACGGGTCGTCGCGTCTCAGCTCTGTCCTCCTGATCAACTCGGGACTGGAGTCAAGACAGAGGATGCCGAAGTAGATGGACCTATCGCTGTAGAGAACTCGGACTTCGGTAGCCTCGCTGGCGGGATCTCCTTCGCTGGGATCGCGCTGCCTGAAATCGGTGGCCAGGAGAGCTTTTTGCCAGACCGCTTCGTCCAGAACGCCGTCCAGATTAGGCGCGTCGTCCGGTGAAATTCTAAGGGCACTCACCTCCGGGGGATTGGGAGCTTGAGCCCAGCCCAGCAGAGTCATGCCGAGGCTCACAGAAACGGCAACGGTCAATCTTTGAAACTGAGCACACAAATACATTAATACTGCTAGACGTTCACCCAGGTTCATTCGTTCCTGAAAGATCGAAAGCCCAGCCATGGCTCAAGCGGATGGAAGCAGTCGCACCAATTTATGCTGGTCTTCATACGACATTTGAGAAGGTGATGAATTGGCCGGTTAGCTCAGAGGACTTAGCCCGGATAATGCATAAGTTGTCTACTGCAGTGCCGCATTCATCCACGCTGACTGTGTTGTGCTGCCTCGAGCTCCTCGGCGTACTGCACGAGTACGCCTGCGGGGCCCTTCGTTGCACGCCTTGTCATCGCGGCGCCTGCAGCACTTCGTCACGACAGCCTATGCATCATCCGGGCTGGGACACTGGCTCTCCCAGGAAACTGGATCACCCACCGCGATTTCGCCATCGTCCAGGACTTCTGCATAGACACCTCCTCGCCAGTCCCGCTGCATGCTCTGGCGCAGGCCGGGTGCCGCCTCTTCCAGGTGTCGGCAGGGAGTGGTCTCACCACCGATTCTCAGCCGGCACGGCCCCACTCGCAGGATGCGATCAGTAGAGTCGTGCAGCTGAATGCCGGTGACCAGGAGGTTGGCTCTCCTCTGCGAAGGGTCCAGAGAAGCACCAAGCTCCTTCATCGTTTCAGACCACTGTTCGATCTCTAGCAGCGTCACCTGACGCCTTCCCCCTGAATCGGCATTTCCCTCCAGTCCCTGTCCAGCTTTTAGGTTCGCCCTGTCACGCTCATCCATGGGTTCGCGGCGACGGGATTTGATCCAAATTTTAAGAAGCTGTCCCTGTTCAGTCACCCGGTTTTCCTTGATCGGGAGATTATAACACCCAACCGGCTGACCATTGACCATTGTCGATTGACGAGTGTCGAGTGTCGAGTTTTTGAGCGCTCGAATACATCACAATCGTCAATCGAAGATAGCTATGCATCATCCGGGCATTAGCCTACCGATTGTCGATTGTCGAGTGTCGAGTTGGGACAGACGATATTTAAAAGGGGAAAAAGTCGGGGGTCCATTCAGGGGACACTAAACCCGGGTTATTCATAGGTTGTCGTGACGACGACCTGTGCATCATCATCCGGGCATTAGCCTACCGATTGTCGATGGTGATGTATTCGAGCATTCAAAATTAGACAATCGACAATCGTCAATCGACATTATTCACCAGGGCCAGCGCTTCTGAATCCAGCTGGTGATGGCTTCAACCACCTGTTCCCGTTGATTGCCCTCTCCAGCTTTGGGTCCCTCAGGCAGAAAGCTGTGATTGCCCCCCTCGATCCAGACGATTTTCTTGTCTTTGCTGGCGGCCACTCTGAAGGCCTCACGGCCTTCACTGGCATGCACTCCGGGATCGGCCGTGGAGTTGACGATCAGCAGGGGAACGCTGATAATTTTTAGGTTGTCCCACATTCTGGCATTGGAAACAATCGACTCGGTGCTCAGAAAGGCCCGCGGGCTCACCGAGCGAAGGCGGCGTTCATGGGCCCAGTTTTGCAAGTCACTTCTTCGTCCGAAACCGGCAGCGTAATGACCCAGGGTCCGGTCGCTGGGGTCCTGTGCCAGACCGAAATAACGTACGTCGGATCGAGTTCGCCAAATCATCATCGGTTCCTCAAACTGAGCCCGTCGTTCCACCATCAAGCGATCCTGCAGATCCATCTTTTCAAACTGGGGAGAGTTCATCAGGTCGCGGTAGAAGTTCTGCCGGCGAATCATTGAGCGGGCGATCTCCACCAGTCGTTCGGCTCGGGCCTGTTGAGCTGCCTGGAACCGGGTTACGAAGCTGGTGGAATATTCGGATATCTGAGGAGGCATACGCCATCCGTTGTCGGGGTTATAGGGGTCCAGAGTGGGATCGTAGGAAAAGGGATCATTCTCGTCAGTCAGGGAAGGGTCCAGATGGTGCGCAATATGCAAACCCTCACCCTCAGCAGCATTCAGGGTGATGAGCCCCTGGGCCTTGGGGAGGTCAAATTCGTTCAGGTTGGGCGGATCACCGGCCGGTGTATGTTCAATCCGATTGGGAGGAGCGGTCTCAGCCTGAGCCTGGAGGAAGGCCATCAGAGATCCGCCTCCACTGTGACCCGCCAGGATGACGTTTTCCACGCCCTGGCTTTTGAGGAACCGGACTCCTGCGGCCACGTCCAGAATCAACTCCTCATGAATTCCGGAATGGCCGGCACTTCTGGACATCATTCCCATCGCCCCCAGACCATTTCGGGCCAGAGGCTGGAGAATA
>JAUXKG010000269.1 GCA_030624355.1 Acidobacteriota bacterium | reverse complement strand
TGGAACGAGGCACTTACCCACGGGCCAGCCCGGAGGGCGTTGTCAACAATAGCTCTCTTTGATCCGGGCAGGCCCGCAGGCTAAAGCCTGCGGCTCCGATGGAGGTTAACGCGAAAATTCGGTCAGGCAATCCGTTCGTGCCATGCCACAGGCGGTGCAGCAGGCCGGATGATCTGGTCGGTGCAGTAGAGAATTTATGCATCATCCGGGCTAGAGAAGGGGGTAGTCAGTAAGGAGGTGTCACCATGATGGAAGACGAGAAACGAGCGGTGTCGAGCAGCGATCTGATCTCTCGACGTGATGTTTTCAATTTGATGGCTCTGTCGGGTTTGGCCTTACCTCTCACCGGGTGCGCTTCCCCAGGAGAGATGCCCTCCCCAAGCAGTGAGAGTTTGCCCGTCTTTGCACAATCCGCAATGCCCGCTTTTTCGGTTGAGGAGCAAGATAGAAGATGGAGCGCTGTGCGTGCGATTATGGCCAAGCCCACCTGGAACTTAGATGCGATCATCGCTCCTAGCCGGGGTGATCAAGCCTATATCCGTTACCTGACCCAAATGGGTGGTCCGGCCAGAGGCGCTGATGTGATCTTTCCACTGGATGCCAACCAATCCACTTACGCTCTGGCTCGTTCGAGTCGAGCGCGAGACTTCTGGATAAAAAGGCTCCCCACACAGCTCTCCGATGGACGGCTGATCATCAGCGAGGGAGAGGGCTCAGAGGGAGTTGCTGAAGGATTAAAGGCTCTGGGGTTGAACAAACCCGGTACCCGTATCGGTGTGGCCAAACTTATGGGTACTCGATTCGAACCGGAAGGGCTGGTGTCTGCTACCTACCTGGATTACTTGAAAGCCGCACTCCCAGGGGTTCTCTTCCTTCCCATCGAGAGATGGGGAACCGACCCGGGACCCGTGGAGGAAGTGGCAATGGTGAAGAGCCTTGAAGAGCAAGAAGTGATCAGGCGATGTGTAGCAGCGGGGGAGAAAGCAGTCGAAACCTTAATCCAGGCCGCCAACGGTTCAGGAAAGAAGCAGGAGGATCTTTGGCTGCCGGCATTTATCACCCTGTTGGTGGAAGGGGGAGAGGTTCCCAGCCGGCTCTCCCTATCGCTGGATCAACGCGCCAATACGACCATGGGCTCTCCTGTGGAAGATCCGGTCAAGGAGGGTCAGATTGTTAGCCAGGAAATTGCAGCCTCAGTTCAGGGATATCAGGCCCAGGTCAACCATTCTTTCTTTGTTGGAACCGAGGGGACACCAGGTTTTGACTATTACAGGGCCGCTATGGAAGTGACCCTTCAAGTTCACTCGGAAACTCTAGCCTCCATGGTCCCCGGGGAAACCACCTGTAGACAGCTGGTCGAACTCTACAGTGAAACGGTTCAAAGGCTGAACGCAGAGGATGCTGCGGGGGTTGTTCTCCACAGCAGCGGTCTGGGTACTCTCTCCCGCCCGCGACTTGGCCCCTCCAGTGCCGGACAGGATGAGGACATCGTCCTGGTACCGGGTATGACGTTCGATTTTAAACCTGTCGTTCGGCTCAAGAGAAGCGTTAAGGAAGACGTCGGTGCTGAGAATCGAAGCGTGCAGATTGGAGACCATATCCTGGTCACGGAAACGGGTGCCGTAAGATTTGGTAAACGTGAACTCACCCCCATCGCCACAGGAGGATAAAAGAGAACCCGCTTCATCTTAATTGAACTTCACGATCAGATAGACGGTATTGGTCTTTCCCCAGCCGGGAGCGCGATGGACGACACGAACAGGATAGGTTCCTACATTCCGCACTAACTCAGCAGGCACGGTGGCCTTCAGTCGGGTCTCATCGATCAGCTCTGTCTCCAAGCGCTTGTCTCCGAATTGAACGACAGAGCTGGAGATAAATTCGTGCCCCTCTAGTGTCAAACTGAACGAATCACTTCCTTCCACAACGACCTGGGGAGATAGGGAGGTAATTCGGGTCGGGATATCACTGACGGGGCCCCAGTCAGCAAAATATAAATCGTTCCGGACAGGCCAGGGGATCGGATTCACAAAATTGTAATGGTAACCCATCTCTAAGAACCTGCCATCTTGCATGACCATCTCCACTTCCTTAAAGGCTGTGATCTCCTCGAGGGGGTTGCTGCTGAGCACAATTAAATCCGCCAGCTTCCCTTCCTCCAGAGTTCCCAAGTCATTGTCTTTTCCGAGCAGCTGCGCTGGCCAGAGGGTAGCGGCGTGAATAGCCTGCATGGGGCTAAGCCCGGCATCCACCAAGAGCTGCATCTCCCGTCGGGTGGCCACGCCCGGCACCATGGTGGCATGAAAGACAGAAGAGGTATCCACTCCAATGTCCAGCTTGCCACCCGCCTCAACGAATGTTTTGATAAACCATTGGTAGTTTCGGTAGCCCTCTTTCATCAATTCTAATTCATCGGCCGTCAGCTTCTCAAGCAGGCTGTAATCCAGGATGTTCATTCGCATGCGCTCCGGGACGTAGTGCAGGTTGGGATCATTCAGCAGAAGATGATCTTCACTCTCCCATTCCTCCTGATGATCGTGCACATCCCTGAAGATGTATCCCAGACAAGCTTCAATAAACACCTCCTCCCTTACCAACAGGTTGATCAGATCCTGAGCCAGTCCCCGATCCATCATTCCAAACATGATCAGCCGTCGGGGATCCTCAATGAACAGTGGATATTCAGTCAGATCAATATTGGGTCCCCATAACCTGGATTCGTTCCAAGTAGCAATCTCGGGTGGAGCGACTCTCAGTCGTCCGGTGTCAATCACCCTGAAATCAGCTATCTTCTCCAAATCCTCTGGCCTGACCACATCAATGGCGATCCCCGTCGAGTGAGCGAGGTTATCGATCCCGGCCATAGCCGCGTCTCTGGCCCCGATCCCGATGTGCCCACTGACTCGACGCCCAGCCCTATGTGCCTGATCGGTGATAGCCCTCAGAATCAGGGGCGTGACGCTGCTGTAGACCTTGAGGATGGCGGATCCTTTCCCGATGAGCTCCGTTACCAGCTTTCTCGCTTCTTCTGTATCTTCCACAATATTGTTCGCGCCCATATAGATACCGCCTATGGTTCCCTGACTCAGGGGCATGCGAGGACCCAGAATCTTGCCCTTTGCAATGCCCTCACTCTGAGCGTTCAGCCAGGGCCCGCCTCCATAAGCTAATACTGAAGTCACACCGTTGGTGATCATGAATTCAGGAAACCAGTCCTTGTAATGAATGTGGGTATCCCAAAGACCGGGAAGGATATACTTTCCGGTGGCATCAATGACCTTTGCTTCTGCTGGATAGCTCGCTTGCCCTTGAGCGATCGTTTCAATCCGATTCCCCCTGATCACAATCACGGCATCCTCCAGGGCAGGAGCGCCGGTACCGTCAATGAGAGTTCCCCCTCGCACTACAGTGACCTCTCCCTGAGCCATCAGCTGTGGACCCAGCTGAGCGATTAGAAAGCCTCCAGCTACAGCAAGACTCAAGTTCCCAATAACACTCGGCAATGAGATGAATGGTTTAAGAAGTTTCATCGCTTTTCCTCTCCTCGGAGTTCAAGGTCGGTTTCTAAGCCAGTCGAAGCAGTCTGATCAAGTTCCCACCCAGGATCGCTTCCTTTTCGGAGTTACTTAGAAACGGTGCATGGAGGATCAGGTCCAAGGTGTCAGGCCAATTATAGGGTATGTCCGTGCCATAGACGACCTGGCTAGCGCCCATTTCAGCGACCAGATGCCGCAGGCCTTCTTCTGAAAAAACCATCGAATCGGCAAAGATCTGGGTCTTTAAATACTCACTCGGGGGCTTCTTGTTCGCACATTCCGCGTTCGACCGCCGCTCGCATGCCACCTCCGTGCGCCCCAAGTAGGAGGGCAGATATCCGCCTCCGTGGGCCCCGCAGATTCTCAGTCCTGGAAAGCGGTCCAGCGTTCCGTCGAAGATCATATGGGAAAAAAAAACGGTGGTTTCCAACGGATTACCGATGATATTTCCCAGACTGCCCCGGCCTTCTAAGCCGTCCTCTCGGACGACATTGTCAGCGCCGCTGGGGTGTATGAAAATCGGGACCCCAAGCTCCTCCACCTTGGCCCAAAAGGGGTCAAAACGGGGCGAGGACGGCACCTCACCTTCGACGTGACCGCCTATTGAGGCACCACGCAGCCCCAAATCGTTGACGGCGTACTCCAACTGCTCGGCGGCCAGATGGGGATGCTGCAGCGCCACCGAGGTCAGGGCTGCAAAGCGATCCGGGTGAGCAGCACACCAGGCCGCGAGACCTTCATCTTGAACCCGGATGATCTGGCGCGCCAGGTCTTCATCGGCCGCGTACCACCACTGATTGACGCTCAGCACCTGAACATCAATGCCTCGTTCGTCAATCTGCCGCAAGCGCTCCGGCCCCAGGACCAGATTCGCGCGTAGATCACGATCCAGCTTCGTACCCCGGATAACGTCCTGCACTTCCCTCACCAGGCAGTGAGCGTGTATGTCGACGACCTTGACGCGTCGGCCTCCCACAGACACCTCTCGGCGCGCAGATTGGGCCAAGGTATTTTCGAGCCGGCCCATAACGAAGACTCCGGCCGTTGCACCCACCACAGTCTTCAAGAAATTCCTTCGATTCGGC
>JAUXKG010000040.1 GCA_030624355.1 Acidobacteriota bacterium | reverse complement strand
GATTGTTCGGACGAGTTACTAAAAACCCTGTCAAGGCTGCAACGTCAGCGCCAAGAAGAAGCCTTAAAGAAAGGATCGAACGAGATCCCGAAATGGGTCTTCACTGATAAGAATGGCAGCTTCGCCTGTATGGACAGCATCAAGCGTAGCTCTTTCAAGAGGGTACTGAAGAAGGCTGGCCTTAGCGCCATTCGCTTTCACGACTTGCGACACACCTTCGCCAGTCTGCTGCTTTCCAGGGGGGGGGATATCCTTTATGTCAGCGAGCAGCTAGGACACTCAAGCTCGAAGATCACCCTGGACGTGTACGCTCATTGGATACCCAAGAAAAGCCAGCGGGAGGCTGTGAATCGGTTGCCCTCTCTGGGGGTCTTGGCTGGTGGTTTCTAAAGTCCGATCGGGCTTGAATCCCGCAACCTATACGCAACCAAGATCCTGCTTGGGACCGCCTAATCTTTGTAATACACTGATTACAAAGGACTACATATTTCCCATTCCAGAGTATCCGTGTTAGCACTTCTACTCCGAAACAGGCAAAATATTGACCATGATCCAATCCACCGAAGAAGACTTTCTGCAAAGCTCAATAACAGAGCTTCGCAAGCTGAAAACACTGGCGGAAAAGGCGGTCCATCAGATGTCCGACGAAACCTTCTTTGCTCTTCCGGATGAGGAATCCAACAGCGTCGCCATTGTGATGAAGCATCTGGGCGGGAATATGCGATCCCGCTGGACAGATTTTCTCTCCAGCGACGGCGAGAAACCTGATCGTGACCGAGATTCAGAATTCGTCACCGAAGGGGACACCAAAGAGACCGTTCTGGAATTGTGGGAGACGGGCTGGTCCTGTCTGTTCGACACGCTGCAGTCACTGAGTGCTGATGATTTGAATCGGCAGGTTCGGATCCGAGAGATACCCCACTCCGTTCCTCAGGCCATCCAGCGCACTTTCCGCCATTGCGCCTACCATGTGGGTCAGATTGTCTATCTCGCCAAGCACTACTGTGGTGACAGGTGGAATTCTCTGAGCGTTCCTAAAAACCGGTCCCCCCGATAGAAAACGGCTTTCACCGGTCAGGGGAGACACGGATTAAGAAAGGAATTTCTTGTCAGTTGTTAGCTGTCAGTTGTCAGTCCAGTCACTCGTCAATCGACAGTGATCAGGTGTTCACACCTTCCCCGTCCCGCTCGCTCCACCAGCCATAGCTCATGGTTGGAGAGTTAAAGTAGGCTCCAAAACAGCCCTGACAATCCAGCAGAATCAGTCCTCCTTCACCCTCGGAAACCCGCTCTTTCAAAAGATCGACCGTCATGCGGGCCGCCTGTGAGGGCGACAGGCCGCGCTCCAGTCCTTCGATCGCTCTGCGGGCCGCCAGGATACGGGCCAGACTCTCTCCCCATCCGGTAGTGGAGCAGGCTCCCCACTTGTTGTCGGCATAGTAGCCACACCCGGGCAAAGGGGAATCGCCGACACGGCCCGGTGGCTTGTCATTCATCCCGCCGGTGGAGGTGGCAGACGCCACGTCACCTTTTTCATCCAGGGCTACCGCCCCCACGGTGTCTGCCGCCAGGCCGGAATCCAGGGCAGGGATGGACGCTCCTGATTGCCGCTGTTTCAGGCGACGGGGTGAGATCAAAGAGTCAGGATCAACCGACTCAATTCCAGCCTCCCGGGCCACCCGGGAGGCATCTGCCCCGCTGAAAAAGATCTGCGGTGCCTGCAAGATGACTCGGCACACCCGAATTGGATTCTGCACATCCCGAATGGCTGCTACAGCACCGATCTCCAGAGCTCGACCCTCCATGAGTCCGGCATCCAGCTCCACGTACCCTTCCGAATTCAAGGCTGCCCCATACCCGGCATTAAAGGCTGGCAGGTCTTCCAGCACCACGACCGCCGCCATGACGGCTTCGACGGCTGAGCCTTCTTGGGTCAGCACCTGCCGCCCCGCCTGAAGGGCAATCCGAATTCCCTCACCATGCTCCGGGCGCAGTTCCTCTGGAATCCGACCCGCTCCACCATGAACAGCAATAGCTTGCACTGTACAAACCTCGATGCCGCTGCAGAGTACAACAGGGTCTACACTCGGTCAATCGTGGCCCGTGGCTCTCCTCTCGTTTTCAGTTGAGACAACCGATTTGACGGTGTTTTGCCGCTCCACTACCATTCCAGCTAGCCCGGATTTTGAAAACCTATGCATAATCCGGGCTACTAGACTTGGAGGACTCTTTGCTTAAGAACGACTCACTTGGCCGCCGCAGCATCGCCAGAGTGAAGGCGGCTCGCTCCTACCTTTCTCAACAGATGCTCCTTCCAGCCCAGGAATTTGTCCACACCGAAGCAGGAAGCGGAGTGTTCCTCCTGACAGCAGCGGTGTTGGCTCTGCTTTGGGCCAACTCCCCCTGGTCAGATTCCTATTTCCATCTCTGGGAGACCATCATCACCGTGGATATGGGCTGGCTCACCATCTCGAGAGCTCTGGACCACTGGGTGAACGACGGCTTAATGGCGATCTTCTTCTTCGTGATCGGCCTGGAGATCAAACGCGAAGTGGTGCACGGACAACTCTCCGATCCACGGCAGGCCGCTCTTCCCCTTTTTGCGGCTCTCGGTGGCATGATCTTTCCGGTGCTGATCTTTCTGTATTTCAACCTGCAGGGGGAAGGCATGCGTGGTTGGGGCATTCCGATGGCCACCGACATCGCCTTTGCCCTGGGGGTGCTGGCCCTGTTGGGCGATCGCATTCCCTCTCAGGTTCGAATTTTCCTTTTGACGCTAGCTGTCGTAGATGACCTTGGCTCCATACTGGTGATTGCCATTTTTTATACAGAGAGACTGTTCCTGCAACCGCTTTTCCTTGCCGCCCTGCTGATCGTGGTCATCCTGCTCCTGCAACGCTTGGGCGTGCGAAACGTTCACCTGTACATCGTGGTGGGAATCTTTTTCTGGGTCGCGGTTTTGAAATCGGGAATTCACGCAACCATTGCCGGCGTGGTGCTGGGCGCACTGACTCCGGCGGATCCCTATTTCAGCCGCAATACCTTCGTCGAGTCGGCACGATCGCTGACCCACCATTTTCAACAGGCACTGGACCAAGGAAATGAAGACAAAGCCCAGGCAGTGCTGGGAGAATTTGAAGACTTGAGCCGGGGCACAGAAGCGCCGCTGGAGCGAATTGAACGCTTGGTTCATCCCTGGAGCAGTTTCGTCATATTGCCGATCTTTGCCCTTGTCAATGCAGGCATGGTTCTGTCAGTCGAATCGATGGCCAACGCCCTTTCCAGCTCCGTGAGTCAGGGAATCTTCTTCGGGCTAGTGGTGGGGAAGTGTTTCGGAATCACGGCTTGTTCCTGGATAGCGGTTCGCCTGAAAATTGCCTTCCTTCCAGGGGGAGTCAGCTGGCCGCAAATTCTTGGCACCGCCTTGCTGGCGGGCATCGGATTTACCGTTTCACTTTTCATTACAGGCCTCTCCTACCAGGACCGACTGCTCATTGCCGATGCTAAATTGGGTATCCTAGGTGCTTCGCTGCTGGCCGGCGGGCTGGGTTACGTTTTTCTCAGGCTGGCATCCCGACCGACAGCACGAGCCGCGGAGAATATCTGATATGTCATCGCCTGCAACCGGTGTGCTGATCATGGCCTATGGAAGCGCTCCTTCCATGGATGATGAGGCCATCTTCAGTTACCTTCGCCACATCCTCCAGTACTACCGTCGAACGGATCCGAGTGAGGCCGAATTCGACGACCTGAGGGAACGCTATCGACAAACGGGAGGGTCCCCGCTGTATCAGATTACCGAAGACATCACCGAAGGGCTCCAGCAGGCTTTGCAGCGAAAGGCGTCCGATCAGTTTAGGACCTATATGGCCATGAAACACTCCCCTCCCTTCATCGAGGAAGTAGTGAAGCAAATGGCCGAAGACGGTCTGCAACAAGCCATCGCGGTGGCTCTGTCCCCCTTTCGATCCCGTCTGAGCACAGAAGGATATTATCGGATGGTGACGGAAGCCAATGAGGGTCTGGAACAACCGCTGGGCTGGTCCTTCTCGGAAGGCTGGAATCTCCACCCTCTTTTTCTAGAACTCTGGCAGGACCGCCTTCAGGAAGCTCTGAAAGGAAAAGAGGATGTGTTTGTCATCTTCACCAACCACAGCCTGCCAGCTCGCATCCAGGAGTGGAACGATCCTTACGGAAGCGAGTTCGAGGCCACAGCCGAAAAGCTTGCCAAGCGATGCAGTCTGACCCACTGGACGACCGCCTATCAAAGCCAGGGAGGTGGGAATCAACCCTGGCTCGGTCCTCCTTTGGAGCAGGTGCTGAAAGAGCTAAAGGATCAGGGAAGCCGGGATTTTCTGCTGGCTCCCGTCGGCTTCCTGATGGACCATCTCGAGGTCCTCTACGATCTGGATATAGAAGCCAACTCACAAGCCGACAGATTGGGGATCACACTCTCTCGTACACCCATGCCGAACGATGATCCCCGCTTCACTTCCATGCTGGCCGACGTCGTTGAAGCTCAGTATCGGCAAGAGACGTGAGACGAACTCTGGCCCGCAATCATTCCCGAGACCTGGGAGTAATCTTCAGAGTGAGACTCTCCCCGGCTCTGGACACCACCATCCTCACTTCGACCCCAACCTTCAAAGCCTCAATGGCGTAAGTGTAATCGTAGATATTTTCGATCTGGGTCCCTGCCAGTTCGGTGATCCGATCACCTCTCTGAACGCCCGCCTGATCAGCCGGCCCTCCCTTGATGACACCGGACAGGGTCACTCCGGACGCCCCAGTCTGAGAGTAATCGGGAATGGTCCCCAGATAGGCACGCAGGCTGGCCCTGGTCCCTGCTCCTTCGGGCCTCTCCATCTCCACGTAATCGGGTGGTTCTGGACGGTTCAAAAGCGATCCGGTCAATGCAGCCATCAGGCGGACGATGCGCTCGGCACCCTGGTAATTGATCTTGTCACTGGTGTCACGAGGGGTATGGTAGTCCTCGTGAACGCCGGTAAAGGCGCTCAAAACCGGAATTCCCTGCAGGTAGAAGGCGGTGGCGTCTGTGGGAAGATAGCTGTCCTCCTGGACAATTACGGGCAACCCAACCGCAACATTGTGTTGTTCGATTTCAGACGGCCAGAGGGAGCTGGAGCCGACGCCCTGCAAGACAACCTTCTTCTCGAACCGACCGATCATGTCCATGTTCAAGTAAGCAACGATCTGGGAGTCTGTCCTCTCCTGAGTTAAACCCTTTACGAAATGGCTGGAACCAAGCAAACCCAATTCCTCTCCCGACCAGGCAGCAACGAGCAAATGGTGTTTCCAGGAAAGCCTCCCCTGCAGTTTTTGATCAGAGAAGTATTGGGCAATCTCAATCACACCGGCTACTCCTGAGGCGTTGTCATCTGCGCCGTGGTGAATCATGCCCTTCTCGGCCTTTCCAGCCAGAGAGCTGCTTCCCAGGCCACGCCCCAAATGATCGATGTGAGCACCCACCACCACCGTCCCTCGCGCCTGCGGGCCACCTGAGATGCGAGCCAGCACATTTCGACCGTTGCCTTTCTGTTGCTGAATGTCGATTTCAGACGCCAACAAGGGCGCTTCCAGCTCAAAACCCATCACACTTTTTCCCTGATCCAAGCCGGCCTGCAGTTCCTGCAAATCGCGTCCGGAGCCCAGCAGGAACCTCTCTGCCAGTTCATTGGTAATGGAGACAACGGCAATGCCAGTACCAGCCTGAGAGGCGTCGAAGGAAAGTGTCACCAACTCTTCTTCTACTTGAGAGTTGGGTCCACTGACCACGATCAATCCAAGGGCGCCGTGGTCCCGGGCCACCATGGCCTTATAACGAAGGCTGGCGTAGCGTCCCAGATGCTGGCGTAACCTCGGAGCAACATCCTCGGGAAGATAGCGAAAGACCATTACCCATTTGCCGGCGACGTCCAAATGGACATACGAGTCGTACTCCGGCTGCTGATTGGCCGCCTGAGCGACAATGCCGTAACCTGCAAACACCACCCCAGCCGGACCGAAAACCCCGGTCTTCGAAAAGGCCAGCGGACGCCACTGCTGGTCTACTGCAAAATCGCTCCCGGCCACCGTTCTCAAGCTATTTCCAGAACCCAGCGACACCCCGGCAGTAAACTCGAAGTTCTGAAAGTAGCTTCCATCGTCCCCGGCAGGTTCCAGGGCCAGTGCCTGGAAGACGGATGTGACATATTCCGTAGCCTGCCTGGCACCCCTGGTTCCGGTGAGCCGCCCGTCCATCTGATCCGAACTCAGATGACTCACATGGAGCAGCAGATCCCGATCCCGAATCTTGGGGACCGTCATGCCAAGATTCAAGAAAGCGCCGGGAGTGTCTGCATCAGAGCCCTTCTCTCTGGTGGCATCCATCCCCAACCCCAGGAGTTGCCGGGCCCGCTGGTCATTCCAGTCAGCCAAAAAAATCTGCGACTGGCCGTTGGCAGTGCGATTGCTGGTCCAGGCAATCTTACTCCCATCGGGACTGAAGGAGGGCAGGCCATCGAAACCATCGGTACCAGTCACACGGATCGGTGTGCTCTTCCCCTGAGCATCCACCAGGTAGAGTTCAAAGTTTCCAAAACCATGCAGGTTGGTCGTGAAAATCAGATAGTCACCGGAAGGGTGAAAGTAGGGAGCCCATGACATCGCATCCAGATCGGTGATCCGCTGGGCCTTCCCACCTTCCACCCGCATGGTATAGATTTCGGCTTGGGAGCCATCCTTGGAGAATCTTCTCCAGCAGATCCTTTTCCCATCGGCGCTGAAAAAGGGACCGCCATCATAGCCCTCCTCTCGGGTCAGGCGGCGCACTTCGCTGCCATCGGAGTTCATTAGGTAGAGGTCCACGAAATAGGATTTATCCCGGGCGAAGATCTCTCGATCCTGAGGAGACAGCTGGCCCTCATAAGCATGGCGATTGGAGGAAAACACAATCAGCCGGCCGTCAGGTGACCAGGATCCTTCTGCATCGTAGCCTCGGAGGCGGGTCAGATTCTTGAAGTAGGTTCCCTGTCGGTCAGACTCGTAGATATCGAAGTGCTCGTCAAAATCCCAGGAGTAGCGCCGATCCTGACCTGACGCACGGATTTCCAACTCCTCCCTCTGCTTCGTAACTGCTTCCGAATCAGCGTGTGTGGATGCAAAAAGTACCCTTCGCCCGTCGGGAGCGATCCAACCGCAGGTAGTTTTACCGTGACCGGGACTGATTCGACGGGTCACACCAGTCTTCAGATCCATCAAGTAAATCTGAAAGAAGGGGTTCCCGGTCTCACGTTCGCTCTGGAATATCAGCTGGGAGCCATCCGAGCTGAAATAACCCTCGCCCGAACGCCTTCCTTCAAAGGTCAACTGACGGATACTGGAAAGAAGCTGGCTCTCAATGTTCGTTGAGCCGTCCGGATCCTGCGCCGACACTTGACCAGTCAGCGAAGGAGTGCTCGAGTTCGATCCGACTGCGGTCAGCAGAGTCGCCGTCAGCAGCAGCATCGGGATTGTAGAAGACCTCATCCGCTTAACCATAATTCGGCCACGCGGACAAGTGCAAGCTGTTGGTCTCCTCTTCCGCACGAATCACTCAGCCGGACCGGTTTGGACCAGGCGCGGCGCTATGATATGGTCCCTCATCTGGCAGGTGAATAACTATGGGTAAAAGTGACGATCAATCACCGAAACGGCAGTTTAATCACTACGGATTCTTCCGATTCACGAACTCCTACTGGCAGCAGACAGCTAGCCAACGCCGCTCCTTTCTAAAAGAACTCATCCAGGACATTCCTGACATGGCGGAACAGGTGTATCTGTACAGCATCTTTCCAACTCGTCCCGAAGCGGACTTGATGATCTGGAGTGCCTTGAAGGTGGAGGATCCGAAACAGGTGGGAGATTTCTTCAGTCGAGCGGCCGGCAAGACTTCCCGGTGGCGACAGTTTCTCACACCCGTCGACACCCTTTGGGGATTCACGCGACCTTCCGTTTACGCCAGCGGGAAATCCTCTCAGGAATTGGACCCCTTCCAGAACCAGCGCCGACCTTACCTGGTAATCTACCCCTTCGTGAAGACCTCCGACTGGTATCTCATGAAGAGAGAAGCCAGACAGGAAATGATGAACGAACACATCAGAGTTGGCCGCCAGTACCCTCAAATCACTCAGCTCCTGTTGTACTCCACCGGCCTTCAGGACCAAGAATTCGTGGTTGTGTACGAAACCGATGACTTGGCCCATTTTTCTGACCTGGTCACCTCACTGCGCAGCACTGAGGGAAGAAAGTACACCCTCAGAGACACACCGATATACACCGCCATCCATCGACCTCTCGAACAAATCGTGGCCGAGTGGGCCTAAAGTGTCCTGTCCCACCAATAGCCTAGCGTTTGCTGAAGGGAATTTGAGACGAGATCGCGGAGCGAGGAGGAGGCGATGTTGTAACATCATCGACGACGAGCAACAAAGAGATCGGCCAAAGTCCCTTCAGCCCGAAGGGTTACGGCGGGGCGGCATCTGCTTCTTTGTTGCTTCTCCTCGCCGATGTACCCACATCGACTCGTCGTCGCGCCTCGAATCAGAAACCGTCGCGACCGTAACAAATGTTAGGCTATTGGTGGGACAGGACACTTAAGTCATCATGGGGTTGGAGAAGTCGGCGGAACTGATTGAAAAGGCTCGCAGACTCATGCCTGGCGGGGTCAACAGTCCAGTCAGAGCCTTTCAAGCGGTAGGTGGTCATCCCATCTACATCTCATCCGCCAAGGGTGCCACGCTCTCCGACGTTGATGGCAATTCCTATATTGACTATGTCTGCTCCTGGGGCCCTTTGATTCTCGGACATGGTCACCCCAGGGTGGTCAAGGCCATCCAACAAACGGCGGTACACGGCACCAGCTACGGCGCTCCGCATGAGGGAGAGATTTCTCTGGCCAGCTTCATCGTCAATGTAATGCCATGGGTGCAGATGGTCAGATTCGTCAACTCGGGCACAGAAGCCAGCATGAGCGCCCTTCGTCTGGCCCGCGCGGCTGCAGGGCGCAGCAGAATTATCAAGTTCGAGGGCAACTATCACGGACATGTGGATTATCTGTTGGTGAAGGCGGGGTCGGGAGTCGCCACCTTTGGACTGCCGGACAGTTCGGGTGTGCCGGAGGAAATGGTACGCGACACATTGGTGGCCCGATTCAATCACCTTGGCGACGTCGAGAATCTGTTTTCTGAGCATGGAGACACAATTGCGGCAGTCGTCGTCGAACCGATAGCAGGCAACATGGGAGTGGTCCCTCCGGCCAAGGGCTTTCTCAACGGCCTGCGAGACTTGACACGCAAGCATGGGAGCCTGCTCGTCTTCGACGAGGTCATTACGGGTTTTCGAGTGTCTCAAGGAGGGGCTGCAGAACTATACAAAGTTCAACCCGACCTGGTCTGTCTAGGCAAGATCATCGGCGGGGGGTTGCCGGTAGGTGCCTACGGGGGACGTTCAGACCTGATGGAGAAAATCGCACCGCTGGGTCCCGTTTACCAGGCTGGCACCCTTTCCGGAAACCCACTGGCGATGGCCGCAGGCTTGGCAACCCTTGAAGGACTTTCACCTGAAATCTATTCATCGCTGGAGCATTCAGGGGCGGCCCTTGAGGAAGGTCTGCGCCAGGGGATCGACAAGTGTGGAGTGGCGGCTCATATCAACCGGGTGGGTTCCATGCTCAGCATCTTCTTTACTGAGCATACCGTCAACGACTCTCAGACAGCTCTGGCCACCGACCGCAAACTGTACGGCCGACTCTTTCGGGCGCTGGTGCGTCGTGGAATCTACCCGCCTCCCTCGGCTTTGGAATCGTGGTTCCTCAGTACGGCTCATGGGGAGTCCGAGATTGAACAGACGCTGTCCGCCTTTCTGCCGGCTCTGCAGGAAGCTCTCTCAGAGTGACTGCCAGGAGATCTTTGTGAAGGTGACACCAGAACAGTTTCGTCAGGCCATGGGGCATTTCGCTACCGGTGTCACCATTGTCACCACTCAGGACGATCAGGGCCAGCCCTACGGCTTGACGGTAAATTCACTCACTTCCGTGTCCTTGAAACCCATGCTGGTCCTGGTTTGCCTGGACAACTCCTTGAGCGGGCTGGAGGTCTTCAAGAAGAGCAACCGATTCGCAGTCAATGTTCTGTCCGAGGATCAGCAGGACCTTTCAAACCACTTTGCCCAAAGTGGTACCGACCGCTCCCAGGCAGTTTACATCCCGGGCAAAACTGGAATTCCGCTACTGGAAGGAGTCCTGGCCACTCTGGAATGCGGAATCGTAGAGTGGTACTGGGGCGGAGACCACGCCATTATGCTGGGGGAAGTCCAGCAGGTTGGAACCGCCCAGAGCGACAAGAAGCCGTTACTGTTCCTGCAGGGCCGTTATGCACGGATAGACACAGACACTGATTAACACGGATTAGCAAACACGGATTCACACGGATTAAGAAGGGTATTTTCTTCTCATTCGTCAATCGACAATGGTCTGCTGTCCGCTGTCACCCGCCATCAGCCTCGTTCTTCTCGTCCCAAAAGCGATGACCGGTTTCGTGAATGAACACATCTTCCAAGGTTGGTTTTCCCACCGTAACCGCTTCAACCCGATCCGAATAGCTCTCCATGAGCTCGGTCACAAATTTGTGTCCCTGTTGGAGCTCCATGCGAACTGTCCCGTCAATGACTGTGGCCTGCAATTCGAATTTCTCCTCTATCTGCTCACGCAGTGTTTGAGGGTCGCGAGTCTGGATTATGATGACATCCCCGCCGATTTTGTTCTTCAGATCCAAGGGACTTCCGCTGGCAACGATGAGGCCCTCGTTCAAGATCGCCAGGTGATCACAACGCTCGGCCTCCTCCATCAGGTGGGTGGTGACGAGAATCGTCATCTGCTCCTGCTCACGTAACAGACTCAAGTATCTCCAAAACTCGCGCCGGGCTGCCGGGTCCAGGCCCAGGGTAGGCTCATCCAACATCAGAACTTGAGGCTGGTGCAGCAAGCCCTTAGCCAGTTCAAGACGACGACGCAGACCACCGGACAATGTGCGAACTCTATCTGCCCGTCGGTCCCGTAAACCAAAGCGGTCCAACAGGTGGTGAACCCGCTCTGCCAAGGTTGGTCCCCTGAGGCCGTACAGATGACCTTGAGAAAACAGGTTTTCCCCGACGGTCAGCTCCAGATCCAGACTATTCGACTGGAATACAACACCGATCCTGCGACGCACCTCTTCCCGGTTCTCTCTGACATCCAACCCGGCCACCTTTGCACCTCCCCGATCGGGGACCAGCAGGGTACAGAGGATACGAAACAGGGTGGTCTTGCCGCCTCCATTGGGGCCCAACAATCCAAAGATCCAATTCTCCTGGACAGAAAAAGTGACGCCATTCAGAGCCTGCTTCGATCCGTAGCTGAAACCTAGGTGACTGACCTCAATGGCCGACAGAAGCTGAGGGTTCCCGCTTGCAGAGGGGACTGAGACGGACTCTTCGGACACGGCTTCACCCATCTAGGCCCTGTCGATGATCATCAGGATCAGGAGCAATGGCAGATAGACTACTGAGGCCCGCAGAACATGACGGGCTGAAGCCGTCGAACGGCGACGGGCAGCTTCAAGACCGAACCCCAAAAAGATCAATCCCAGTATGAGAGCCCCCGCCAGATAGATCACACCG
>JAUXKG010000172.1 GCA_030624355.1 Acidobacteriota bacterium | reverse complement strand
CGATTCCTCTCAGCTCGAGCCACTCCCGGGTGTTTCCGGTGATGAGAACAGGTTTTGAGCGCAGTTCCTCGGCGTTGCGGGAACCGGTCAAGAAAACTGCGGCTCGGAGTTCGTCAATGACCTTCTGCACTCGTTTCACTACCGCCTCACTGCCGGTCTCCGCCGCGGTTCGGAAGGGCAGTGCCATTCCGCACATCGACGCACCCAGGCAAAGTGCCTTGGCGATGTCGACCCCGGAACGGATTCCTCCGGAAGCGATCAGTGGAACGCTGGTCATTCGTTGGCTCTCCACTAGGGCCGCGCAGGAGGGGATCCCCCAGCTTGAGAGGGTGATACCAAGATCCTTCTCAGATCTGTAACTTTCGATCAAGGGCCAGGACGTTCCTCCCAGTCCGGAAACGTCTATGGCAGCTACTCCTGCCTCCTGCAGCAATTTGGCGTTTTCGCCGGAGATGCCGGCCCCCACCTACTTGGCATTGACGGGTATTCTTACACCGGTGCAGATTTGGGCTATCTTCTCAAGACCTCCCTTCCAGCATGTGTCGCCCCCGGGTTGGGCCACTTCCTGGGAGGGATTAATGTGTAAGGCCAGAGCGTCGGCCTCGATCATATCGACAGCCCTTCTGGCCTCATTCGGACCATAGGTGTTTGTGATGAACTGAGCCAACCCCAGATTGCCAACCAAAAAGATATCGGGCGCTACCGAGCGGACTTGAAAGGTGTGCGCGACCTCGGGACGCTCAATGGCAGCTCTCTGAGAACCGACTCCCATCGGGATATTCATCTGGTCCGCGGCAATGGCGAGACGCTGGTTGATTTTCTTGGCTTCTTCCGTGCCACCGGTCATTCCGGAGATGAAGATTGGAGCCGCGAACCTCCGTCCCATGAAGTCACAGGAAAGATCCACCTCCGACAGGTCGATCTCGGGAAGGGCATTGTGAAGTAGAACGACGTCATCGAAGCTGTTTCTGTTAGGTTCGACGTTCCTGTCCAGTGTCACGCTCAGATGTTCGTTTTTTCTTTCTTCTGTTGAAGAAACAGGGTCGGTCATCGCGCTTTCACCTGAGGCAGCCTCGACACCGAATGGAGGCTGTCGACTCTCGCCCGGACTGTAGGCCTATTTGTCATTGTATGAGGAGGATGAGGAAAATAGCCAGATTGATCCCGTGAGAGGTGAAGCACAGTTTGCAGTTGACGCGAGTGAGAAAGAGCAGGGAGTAGCTCAGGTACAGGCCTAGAAAAACGGTCAGCAGGCTCGCCGAAAGGTACAGATAGTAAAAGGGGCTGCTGAAAAGAAACTCTTCCCACAATCCAACTACGATAGCGGCATAGAAAAATTGTGCCAGAAGTGAGTTGGGAACACCCAGAAGTCGTGCTCTGGGCGTGAAAACGATGGTGGCACAAGTTCGCTCTCCCATCTGACAGAAAGAAGGGATCCAGGCCGCATCGGGTCGGATCCATCGATAGGAAACGGACGTGAAATAAGTGGAGATGAGAAAGCCGGCGGCGGCCAGCAGGAAAAGTGTCATCACAGACATGAACACTAATGTAGCAAAAAAGGAACACGGAGGACGGGCATGGGCTCGGCTAACCCTTCCGATTCTGAACTACCGGCTAACGGCCGTAGGAGCCTCGAACAGGTGGACCGGGAGTGGAGGAAGAGTCCGTCCCTCGCTTGGCACCTTCTTGTGCCTGTGGAGCTGCCGGAGCCACAAAACCTCTTGACGGGCTGCTCGGGTTGATGGTCCTTGGGCGGCGGCGTGAAGAAGCGGGCCCTGTCGGTCGAGCTGAATTCGAAGTCGATCTTCCAACGGAGGATCCCCGAGGCGGTTGTTGTTTGCCGGCCCGGATGACCGTAGTTCGACTCTCTTGAGCCGGTTGCCGGGTTGCAGGCGATACCCTCTTCGGACTGCTGGCCGTCGGCGGTGGACTCTGTCGAGTTGAAGATGCAGCCTGAGCCCCACTGGCTCGGGGGGAGGATGTTCGTCGAGAGACCGGTCTCTCAGGAGAGGCAGGAAGGGAGGAACGCTGTCCTCCGGAAGGGGTCAGGGTTGTGATTGGAATCGGTTCGATCGGACCGCTGCTGCCATTCCAGAAGGTGGTTTGAAAGGTGAGCACAGTCACCACGATTCCGATGGTCACAAACACGGCGTTGATGTACTTCACAGGCCCTTCCCTTTCTCTATTTTGTCTTCAACCCTTTCAAGGCTTTCCTGGGCGTATATATTATTCGGATTCAACGCGAGAGCTTGTCTGTACAGTGTACTAGCCTTGGTCAGCTGGGAGTGAACTTCTGCGCAGTAACCAAGGCCAGCATAGCTGAGATCATCCTCCGGATTCAAATTCAGCGCGTTTTGAAACTCCACCTCTGCCTTTATATTCCTGCCTAGCCGGGCCAGAGCCACGCCCAGGTTGTAGTGAGGGCGACTCTTGTCCGGACTTTTCAGGACGCTGTCCTGCCAGAGTGCCAGGTCATCGTTCCAGACTCGGTTGCGGGCCAGGGTCATCGGCACCAGCAACACAAGAATGAGCAAGGCCGCTGACACTTTGAACCCAATGTGAAGGTTGGGCAACCGGTTTGAGAACAACCAGCCAGCCACCAGGGCGAATCCGGCAAAGCTCATATAGGCACGGCTTTCGTTCAATATGTCGGTATTCGGCATCAGCAGCGAGGGAGCCAGCATCAGAGCCAGCCAGAAGATTCCCAAGCTGGGTATCGGGTAAGCCTTCCTCAAGCGGAAGGCCGCCGCCAGCAGACCCAAAAGTGCAAGGAACCCAATCAGATTCCACCCTGGCCCCGCTGAGACCATGTGGTGATCGAGATTTAAGCCGGCGGGCCACATCATCATCGACAAATACTTCCAGAAAGCGGTGGGCGCGAGGCTCCAGTAGGCGAAGGGATGCGGGTAGTTCCAGGCTACCTTGACTGGGGCGTAGGCGGACATAGAGTAGACGAATCCGACCAGGTTGACCATCGCCAGCACACTGAGTTTTCGCCAGCGAGGGCGGCTCAGGATGAGCAAGGGGACGAGCAGAATGAGGCCCTCGGTGCGACTCCAGATGGCCAGTTGAAAGCAGAACAAGGCCACCCAGGGACGCTTGCGAGCTGACAGCAGGGCAGCAAACCCGAAGGTTGCCATCAACAGTACCGAACGCGACCAGATGTAGTTGACTGCCTGTGTCTGAAGCGGGTGAACGGCAAAAAGCAGGGCCGTTGAAAAGGCCAACAAACGTTGGTTGTAAAGTTGGAAAACGAGAAGAAAAATCTGGAGCACCACAAAGGCATGCAGGAGGACACTGACCAGGTGGTAGCTGAGGGGATTGTCTCCGAAAAAGCGATAATTCCAGTGCAGGGTCCACAGGGTCAGTGGACGACCCGCATAATGGTCCAGGTAGGAGCTGTAGGCGAAATCTGGGCCACTCACACGCGGATTATCCAGCAACAGAGGAAAGTCGTCGTAGTGAAAGGCTCCAGGAAAGGAGTTCAGGTAGACCAGCAGGGTCACAGCCATCAGGATGGCACCCAATTGGGAAGAACGCATGGTTTAGAAGATGCCGACACTGGGAAAAAGTTGAGACACAGATTCACAGACACGGATTGACACGGATTAACGAACACTGATTCACACGGATTCAGAAAGGAATCTTCCTGTCAGCTGTCAGTTGTCAGCCTAGCCAATCGTCAATCGCCCTGTTAGCTGTCAACCCAGTCACTCGACACTCGACACTCGTCAATCGACACTGATCAGCTGTCAGTTGTCAGCTGTCTGCCTTGTTTTTATCCGCGGCAGCCTTTAGGATTGTGCCCGTTTCCATGTTGGTGGATCGAAAGCACCTCTATTCCGGCAAGATCGTTGAGCTCATTGTCGACACAGTAAACATCAAGGGAGAGGACCGCGTTCGCGAGGTGGTGCGTCATCCGGGAGGAGTGGTGATTCTGGCCGAACTTCCCGATGGACGCATTCCTTTCGTGCGTCAGCTTCGTTACCCGATGAATCAGGTTCTGCTGGAGTTGCCGGCTGGCAAACTGAATCGGGGGGAGGAGCCGGTCGTGAGCGCGGCGCGAGAGTTGGAGGAGGAGACTGGCTTTCGTGCCATCTCCCTCAAACCGGTTTTCAGTTATTATCCCACACCCGGTTTCTGTGACGAGCTTCTGCATTTTTTTTACACCGACGAGCTTCAGCAGGGCAGTCCCAACTTGGAACCGGACGAAGACATCACGGTAGAGTTCTATCGGTTGGAAGAAGCTTTGGAGATGACAACGGACGGCCGAATTAATGACGGGAAGACTCTGTTGGGCCTGTTGTGGCTAGATCGGCGACGCAGAACATGAAGTTTACAATTGGTCTGATTCTTGCTCTTGTTGCCGCCCTGCACTCGCTCTCTCTCGAGGGAGCTGATTACCAGATGGAGGTGATGCTCGATCCGGACTCCAAGATCGTTAGCGGTGTCCAGGTCATTCGTTGGACCAACAGGACGTCCTTCTCGGCCCCTGATCTCCAGTTTCACCTCTACTACAACGCTTGGCGTGACCGGCGGAGCTCATTCTTGAACTCGCGAAGAATGGTGACCCGCGATTTCGACAAGTGGGAGGAGAACGAATGGGCCTACAATGAGATCGATTCCCTGGTTCTTTTATCTGAAGAGGGATCTGAGACCACCGATCTGACCTCTCGAATTGAGTACATCCAACCCGATGACGGAAATCCGCACGACCGGACAGTGATGAAAGTCTTGTTGCCGCAGCCCGTCGAACCGGGAATCACTATTCGTGTCAGGGTCAAGTTTCGAACCAAAGTACCACGTACCTTTGCCCGCACCGGTTTTCGTGGCGACTATTTTTTCCTGGCCCACTGGTTTCCCAAACTAGGTGTCTTTGAAGAAAAGGGGAGCTGGAACTGTCATCAGTTTATCCAGACGGAATTTTTTTCCAATTTCGGCACTTACGATGTCAAGCTCACGGTGCCGGCCGATTGGGTTGTGGGAGCCACCGGTATCCGAAAGGATCACCAGCCCAACAGTGACGGTACCGCGACCCACCACTACTACCAGGAACAGGTTCACGATTTTGCCTGGACCACCAGTCCCCACTTTCTGGAATATAAGGAAAAATTTGAACATCCTGTTCTAAAACCGGTGGATATTCGGCTTCTGCTGATGCCCGACCATGAGGGGCAGGAAGATCGCTATTTCGAGTCTACTCGGGCCGCCCTAAGGTACTACGGCGAATGGTTTGGAGAGTACCCTTACGGCCACCTCACCGTGATCGATCCGGCTTACCGTTCGAGGTCGGGTGGCATGGAGTATTCCACCCTGTTCACAGGAGGAACCCGCTGGTTGAATCCCCTAGGATCGAACGATCCAGAAGGTGTCACCGTACACGAAGCCGGACATCAGTTCTGGTATGGCATAGTCGCCAACAACGAGTTTGAGGATGCCTGGTTGGACGAAGGTTTCAACACCTACTCAACCGAACGTGTCATGCAGGAGGTTTTTGGTCCCAACCCGCTGGTGAAGCGTTACCTGGAAGGATTCGTTCCCATTCTGTTCGAGGGAATGTACGAATCCAGTCGAACCGTCAGTGGATTGGGTGATTTCTATTCCAATCTGAAGCTGGATATTATGTCGACTCCCTCCTGGCAGTATGGCCCTGCCGCCGGTCGGGATCGTCAAAGTGCGGCTGGGAGAAACCGGATCTATGGCCCGAGCTCCTATGTTCTCAACGCCTATACCAAACCCGCCCTGATGTTTTTCACTCTGGAGCGGTATCTGGGCTGGGAGACCTTCCGGCAGATCTTGTCCACTTACTTTGAACGGTGGAAGTTTGCTCATCCGCTTCCTCACGATTTCTTTGATATCGCGGACCAAGTCAGTGGGCAGGATCTTTCCTGGTTTTGGGAGCAATCTTATTTCAGTTCAAATGTTTTTGACTACGCGGTTGATTCGGTACATTCATCAGACGATTTTCAGGAAGTCGTGATTCGTCGTTGGTGAGACGGCATCTTTCCGGTTGAAATTGTCATTACCTTCG
>JAUXKG010000419.1 GCA_030624355.1 Acidobacteriota bacterium | reverse complement strand
GACTTAAATTCCTGTGAGGGTTTCCCTACCCACTCCACCCAAGATAGAGGCCAGTTAGCGGTCACTTGTTCATTGAAAGCTGAGTGTAAAAACACCGGCGATACAGCTCACTCCCCCTTCGCTCGACCCACCAGTCCCATCTCTTGGAAGTATCTTTGCGCCCCCGGATGAAGGGGCAAAACCTGCCCAAGGACAGCCTTCTGCGGTTCGAACGATTGCATTGAGGGATGAGCGGCTCGAAGATCGTTCAGGTGCTCGAAGAGCGCACGAGTGATCTGATAAACCAGTTCATCGGGCAAAGACTCCCTTACCAGTACGACATTGGCAGTGGCCACCGTCAAAGTATCCTGCCCCAGGCCGTAAACGCTCTTCGGGATCGTGACCGGGAGGAAGTATGAATGCTTTTGTGCCAGAGCCTTTCGGTGCTGTTCATGCAGCGAAAGCAGGCGAAAGCCATTTGTCACCCCGAATTGTATGATGGTCGCAGCAGGCGGAGCATTGTAAACAATCGAGACGTCTACCCGACCGTCTCCCAGTGCCTGGAGCGACTCCAAATAGGGCAGATAGACCGGAGTGAAATCCTCAAATGACATCCCGATCTTCCTATAGATCTCGCGTTGCCTGGGAATCGATCCGTGTCCCACGGGTCCCACAGTTACCCGACGCCCTCGAATATCATCCACCCATTCCAGAGAAGACTCCTCCAGGACGACCATCTGGAGATAGCCCAGTTCGAAACTCGGAACAAGAGTTCTTAGGTTGCTGTAAACCTGCTGATAAGGAGGGGCGCCCCGATAACCATCCAAGGCAGTAGCTGCAATGGTAAGGGCGATGTCCACTTGCTTACTGCCCAGAAGCCGGACATTCTCAACACCACCACCGGTCGATTCCACGTTGACCCGGACCCCTTCAACATGCTTGTTGATAATTTGCCCCATGGCTCCTCCAATGGGGTGCCAGGATCCTCCCAACGGTCCTGAGGCAATATTGAGAAGGGTTGTACCCTCGCTACAACCGACGAAAAGAGAGAGGGCAATTCCGATCATAACAAGAGCGCTGACCACCGTTTTCATAAGTCCTCCAGGAAACGATCACGGGAAAACACCCCAAATGGGATGTTGGCGACCCTTATCGTACGCGTGAAACGACACTTTGAAAAGCGTTCCGTTGCGGGGCTCACCGGCTTCGACACCCATGAACTCCACGGTTTGACGTGATTTTTCCTATCCCCTACAATCCCAGTGGAGGTGAAACGTTGGGTGTCAAGCACATCGACTACGAAACTTGCACGGATTGCACCATTTGCGTGAAAGTCTGTCCGACAGACGTTTTTCGGATGGACCCTCAGTCAGGACATCCGATGATTCAGTATCTCGCAGATTGCATGTCTTGTTTTCTCTGCGAGCGCGACTGTCCTGAGGGATCCATCTACGTGACCCCCGACCGAGAGAGCCGCGTCCCTATGGCCTGGGCGGACCTTTCCTCCAGCCGGATTGATAAGCTGGATGAATCCGGCACAGGCCGAAAGTTCTGGAAGCTCCAACCTTGGGGTGAGTAGCATGTCCGAAGGTTGGTCCGAAACCACGGTGGACGCGGATGTGCTGGTCATCGGCGGTGGTCTTGCCGCCTGCTTTGCCGCCATCAAGGCAAAGGCTGCCAATCCCGATCTTGAGGTCGTACTCGTCGACAAAAGCTATACGGGAAAAAGTGGTTGTAGCGCACTGGCTGCTGGAATCTTCACTTTAGCTCCCGACATGGACAACTTCGACAGCTGGTTGCCGCGAGCCTGGGAAGAAATCGTTTGGAACGGGGATTATCTGAACGACCAGAAGTGGTTGGAGTTCGTCCTTCACGAGTTCCACGACCGGCTCATGGATCTGGATTCATGGGGCTGCCCCTTCATTAAAACACCCGATGGGAAGTTCGAGCGGATCCTGGTCAGGGGGAGTAACGCCAAACGGACTATCCGCGCAGTGAAGTTTGTAGGTCCGTCCCTCATGGAAGCCGTGCGCCGCCAGAACCGCCGCTCCAAAGTGAAGATGGTGGACCGGGTGATGGTAACCGACCTTCTGCTGAAGGAGGGTCAAGCCGTCGGTGCGGTGGGTTTCGATATGAAGGGAGAGAACTTCCATTTCCATATCTTTCGTGCCCGTTCCGTTGTGATGGCCTGCGGTGGGACGTATGGCAAGGCTTCATATTTTGGCCACCGGGGCCAGGCAGGTGAAGCCTACGGAATGATGGCTCGGGCTGGAGTGGAGATGATGAGTTTTGACATCATCAGTCGCAATCAGGCTGCTATCGATTTCGATCTGGCCGGCATGGGAACTTTCCAGGGTCTGGGAGCACGTTTTGTCAACCGACTCGATGAGGAGTTCATGCACCACTACGATCCTGAATTGGGGAATCGGGCCCTGAAGAAGACTCAGGCCCTTGCAATGGCCCTGGAAGTGATGGAAGGACGGGGCCCAATCTACCTGGACATGACCCACTTTACCGAGGACATAATCGAAAGTATGCGTGAGAACCTTCCTCTTGGGATGCTGATCCTGGAAAGAGCGGGGGTGTTGGAGGAAAACAAGATCACTCGCAAGGTGGAGTGGGGACCGGGTGGACCCGGCACCATCGCCCAGGGAGGCGGGGCCCGGGTTAGTCTCGAAGGGGAGACGAGTGTCCCGCTTTTGTTCGCCGCCGGAGACTCGGCTGCCAAGATGGCCGGGGGAACCGGAGAGACTGGGGCAGGAGCTCTGATCTGGGCCTCTACATCGGGTGCTCGGGCCGGACGCCATGCGGCCCTGGCCTGCACGAAAGGAGCACGTCTGGAACCTGCGCGCCAGACCGTAGCGGTCGCTCGGGAGAGGTGCTTTGGCCCCTTGACTCGGTCCAGCGGAATCGACTCCCAACGAGTACTGACCAACACCCAGGAAGTCATCTGCCCCTGGAACATGCTCATCGTCAAACATGCCAAGAGGTTGGAAAAAGGAACTGAGGCTCTGGAGCTGATTCGGACCCACGAGTCACCCTACATGTGGGCCCGCGATCTTCATGAACTTCGAATGGTGCACGAGGCGGAGAGTCTCCT
>JAUXKG010000389.1 GCA_030624355.1 Acidobacteriota bacterium | reverse complement strand
CGTCGTGCATACGGCAAAGATTTTGCGGCTGTCCGACGATCTGCCTATGGTTGTGGAAATTGAGGATGGTCTAGAGCAAATTGAATCAATCCTGCCCATACTTGATGAAATGATTCAGGACGGTCTCGAGACTTTGGAGAAATCCCGTATCATCCACTACCGGGCCAACCCATGAAGACTTGTCGGAGTGTTGGAAGGGGGCCAGGAAGAAGGTGACAGTGGCACAGACACTTACTTCAACTGCAATCCATGTTTCGCCGGTTGTCCAAAGGAAAGAAGTAGAACAATAAGTATCGGAATCGGGCCAAACCCGATGGCCAGAAGAACCCACAGGTTACGGCTTCGATTTTTTCGGTCAGCCACGTACCCAGTGAGCAGAGCCGCCGCAATAGACAGTCCGAAACGCCAAAACCATGCCAATGCACCCCCCACCGTCAAGGTGGCCAAGCCGACAACCAACCCATAGAGAAAACGCTGCTGCTTCTGCTTTGCGTAGAAGAAACCAAAGGCGACCGCCACGATGGGAAAACTCACCAGAGTGAGAAGAGTATAGAACTCGAGTACAGCCGCCACTTGACTCAATTGGATAGGAACCCTTCAGGTTAGCCTGGATTATGCATAATCCAGGCTAGAGACGATTCGGTAGAAGCCTCCCATGAGGAGTCTGCACGGATCTGGAATAGGTCCGGTCAACCTTTCGAGGATTACTCATAGGATTGGTGACTACTCTGCAGCACTTCGTCACGAAAATTTATGCGTAATTTGGGCTAATGGCTGGGGTTTTGCAGTTCGACCAAACTTTCCAGCAATCGAAACTGGTCCATCTCATCGATCTGAAGGAACTCTATCGCGACGGAATGGAGGGATCGTTCATCGACGCTGATCGGTTCACACCGAACCACCCATCCAACCGCATGCACCACCTCGGAGGAGGGCATATTAAATTGTATTTCCAGCTTGTCCCCCACCGTCAATAGAAGTCCCTGTTCAAAAAACAAGCCGCCCACGCTGATGTTCTGACTCATGATTTCAGGCACTTTCTCTCCGTTGAGTTGAGCATCAGCAGCATCAATGATGGTGAACGACAAGGGAATGGCCGCAGAAACTCTATGAGCTTTTCTCTGCTGGACCGTCATCCCTGTACCCGGCGATGAGAACGTGAGGTATCCCTGACCGGAAATCTTCGCAACATTAGTCTGCCAGTAGTAGACAGTTCGGTTTTCGTCCCAACGCTTGATCAGGATCTGATCGCCCTCCTTGAAAGGAAGTTTTTGATCTGATCTGGCAAGCTGAACTAGCAGTTCCGGGCCGATTTTCGCCACGGTGGCGGCCAACGGATCGGAGAGGCTGTGGGTAATTGATATAACCTGTCCGGCCGTGAGGGGATGGAACCGAGCCTCTATAGGGTCTTTCTTATTGAAGGATGATGTAAGGTCGAATGACGACATATTACACGTGACTTGGTAAGAAAAAGGCCGATTATCCGATAGAATACATAGCAGGCCGTTCCGGGACCATGAGATAGAGCATACCCTCTCCGGACTCGATGTTTCGGTGATCATGGTCACCAAAAGAACACCGGGGACGGGAGTGGATGGGTGTTCGATGCAGATCCGGCCGTATTCCTGATTGAGGAGGAGGGACTATGGGAGATTCATATCCAAGGTTTGTGGCTGCCGCCGTCCAGGCAGCCTCTGTCTTCCTGGACCGGGAAGCCACCGTGGAAAAGGCCTGTCGACTGATTGGAGAGGCCGCGGATCACGGCGCCCGGTTGATCGTCTTTCCGGAAGCATATATTCCGACATACCCCTATTGGCCCCGGGAGCTTGTAGCTGCCCGACAGCCGAATAGTGAGGCCTGTCTCCAGGCGCAGGTGACCCTGATCAAAAACGCGGTCGAGATCCCGAGTGAATCCACCCGACGACTGTGCCAGGCAGCGCTGCAGGCGGACGCCTGTGTCATGATTGGTATCAACGAACGGGATACCTTGTCGGGCGGGACCCTTTACAACACGCAACTCTACATTGACCGGACTGGCCAGATTCTCGGAAAGCATCGAAAACTCGTCCCCACCGGCACGGAAAGATCTGTCTGGGGACGTGGGGATGGCAGTGACCTGCGCGTGTTTGCTACCGATTGTGGCCGAATCGGGGGATTAATATGCTGGGAGAATTTCATGCCTTTAGCCCGCGCCGCACTCATGGCTCAGGGGCAACAGATTCATGTCACCCACTTTCCTGGCGCCGTTCCAGACTCATTACATCTCTCGAGTGCCAACGTCTCACAGATCTTCTGTCGCTATTATGCCTTCGAAGGACAAGTCTTTGTAATCAATGCAATGGGGTACATCACGGCTGATGTGGTCCCGGATGATTTTCCCTTGTAAGATGCAACGGATTTTTCAAAGGCTTGGCGCGGGGGAAGCGTCATCATCAGTCCCACCGGAAAGTATCTGGCCGGTCCGGTCTATGATGAGGAGACGATCCTGTATGCCGAAATTGACCTGGAAGAGATTCTGGAAGTGAAAGCCCGCATCGATACCGCAGGTCATTACGCCCGCTGGGATGTAACGCGGCTGCTTGTGAACCCGGAACACTATGGGCCATTTGTCGCTCCCTCGGCCTTGGAATCGCCTGACGGGAAACTCTGGCGTGAGGCTGGAGAACTGTCGGAATTTCCGGCAGAGGATTCGACGCTCAGCGCAAAAAATAGTAACGAATGATCTCAGCGGTTTCTCCTGTCTCCACGGTCATCGGCGGCCTCTCCACTGGGTCATAGTGATCACCATCACTGTATCGTCGAGTTGATGCGGGTAATCTTTCTGAGCGATTCACTCTGAGAGGGTCTCTGTAGTCCGAAGTTTCCTCCACCATGGTTGAAGGACTCAGTTCCCTCCAGAGCGGATCGCACCCAAGGTACAGGGATCTAGTTCTTGACGTCTGCCAGACTGGGCTAGAAGCTCCAACGCAAGGTGAACTGCATCACCCGACCCTTGTTCTGGGTGTCTACGATCTTGCCAAAAACATCGCTGGGGAAGACGTCGCCCGGGGGGGCGAACAGTGGATGGTTTAAGAAGTTCTGGAACTCGGCCCGGAACTGCAGAATCTGCTCCTTTGCGGAAAAGGTGAAGGATTTGGTGAGTGCCAGATTGGTGTTGTTGACGGGATCGGCGCGAAAGGCCATCCGGGGGATGTCTCCCAATCCTCCATCCTCGATTTCCACCGTGTCGAACAGTTCTCGTCCTTTCGGCGCCAGGATGTCGAGAGAGGTGTCCGGATTGTCGATGGTTGAACCCAGCAGGTCCGGCTCCAGAATGTTCACCCGGTCGGCTCCCCTTCCATCCACGTTCCCGAAGCCCGGGGCGTCAGAACTGGTTCTGATGGTAAACCACATCCCGCTCCGGAAGGCCGTCATTCCCGAAACCGTCCAGTCGCCCAGAAGG
>JAUXKG010000341.1 GCA_030624355.1 Acidobacteriota bacterium | reverse complement strand
GTTTCACCCAGCGAACCTTGGGTTTGACCGAGGAATGATTGAGTCCAGGTAATACCCGCCTCGTGAACCGCATCCATTCCACCGATTGCAGCCAGGCCCAGGGCAGTCGCCCCGCTGAACCCGTCGACCGCCGTCCACACGGCATCTCCCGACATCTGGGCCGGAAATGAAAAGAACAGAAAGGCGCGCCCGACCAGAGCCGGGTTCAGGAAGTTCTTGCCGGTTCCCCCAAAGACCTCTTTGCCGATCACCACGCCGAACGAGATCCCCAGCGCGACCTGCCACAGAGGGATTCCCGGAGGCAAGGTCAGGAGAAAAAGAATGGAAGTGACGAGGAACCCTTCGTTGATTTCATGATTGCGAACCCTGGCAAAGAGCGCCTCCCAGAAGCCGCCCGCTATCAGCGTGACGACATAAATTGGCAAGAAGTAAAGCAGGCCATGCCACATGCAGGCCCAGATACTCGCAGGGTCATACCCGATCCCGAGCCCGGCAAGAAAAGCGCCACGCCAACCCGGGACCGACGTAATACCCATAGCATGCATTGCAGTGTTCGCTTGATAGCCGGTGTTCCACAAGGCCACCAGGATGGCCGGCGTGACCGCCACCACCACATATACCATGACCCTCTTGAGGTCGATGTAGTCACGCACATGGGGGGCGCTCCGCGTCACGTCCGCCGATGTGAAAAGAAAGCCATCAACCATTTCAAAGAGTACGTAATACTTCTCGTACGGCCCTCCCTTGGCAAAGGATGGCCGCAGCCTGTCGAGAAGCACCTGCAACCGCCGAACCAGTGGCAATCGTTCCAGCAATCGTTCAGACAGCCGCATTACCCTTCCCTCTCTATGCGATCGAGATTGGTTCGGAGCAGGGGCCCAAAATCATACTTACTTGGGCAGACAAACGAACAAAGGGCCAGGTCCTCCTCGTCCAGCTCCAGACAACCGAGCGCCTGTGCCGTGTCCGTGTCTTGAACCACCAGCGACCTCAGCAACTGCGTCGGCAGGATGTCCAGGGGCATGACAGCCTCGTAAGTTCCAATAGGCACCATGGCCCTCGGGCTGCCGTTTTGCAGAGTGTCTAACTTGAACTTTCGATCCCTGAAGAAGCTGGACACGAGAACATTCGCCGATGAGAACTTATCAGGTCCTGGACCGAGCCAGCCGAGGAATGCCCGAAGAGACCTCTTTCCACCCTCCGCGACGACACTGATCTGACAATGGTACCGGCCCAGAAAGGTCGCCCACCCGGCCGCGTGGTGGCCAGAGAGTACCGACCCCGAAATGATGCGGCTGTATAGTTGCGGCACCTCCTCGCGCACCAGATCCTCAGTGTTTGCACCAAGGCGGGTGCAGATCAGCCGGGGTCTGTTCACCAGTGGTCCTGCCAGAGAAATGGTCCTCTCCACCCAAAGCCTTCCCGTCGTGAACAGCTTGCCTATTGCGATGACATCCTGATAATTCAAATGCCAAACCGTCTTAGCGGGACTGACAGGATGGAGAAAGTGGATGTGTGTTCCCACCAAGCCGGCCGGATGGGGTCCCGAAAACTCAGCAATGGCAACCTGACTGCTGTCGTTTTTGGGGATATCAGCGCCGGGATACTTGCAAACGAAAACCTTCCCGCCCGTCAACCGAGAAACGGCAGTCAAACCATTCAGAAAGTCCTGTTTGTAGGGATTCAACACAACATCGGCTTTGGGTGCGAGCGGATTGCTATCCATGGCAGTAACGAAAATAGAGTGGGGCATGGAGTCCGGTGCAGGCACTTTGCTATAGGGCCGTGTTCGAAGTGCGGTCCATAGTCCGGATACCAGTAGATTTTCTCTCACCTGATCGCGGCTCAACCCGCTGAGTTCCTGCTGAGAGTATGCTGCGAAAGTTTCCTCTTCGTCTCCCTCCAGACGAATCACAACGGCATGCAGGACTCTCCTGGCGCCTCGGTGGATTGCGCTTACGACACCGGTCCCCGGCGAGGTGTAGTTGACCCCTGGTGTTTTCTTGTCTGAAAACAGGACCTGGCCAAGCTTCACCCGATCGCCTTCAGCCACGTGCATCGTTGGTTTAAGACCAATGGTGTCCTGTCCCAGGAGAGCGACTGACTTGGCAGTAAATTTATCGTGGACCGCCTGTTCGGGCTCGCCGGCGATCGGGATATCCAATCCTTTTTTGATTTTTAAGAGCACAGTTCTTGACCTTTCAGCGATGGACACAAACGGCGCTAAAGGGACCAGTAGCAATCGCCTATCACAGGAAATAGACATTAACAACTAGTAAAATTACTGGTTTTTGCCTCAGAACTTACTGATTCTTATTACAAAGCCAGAGACTGGGGGCTATTGAGTGGAGACCGGAGGGGCTGACCGGCAGCCTCCGGTACAGCGACGCTGTGGCAGCCAATGGAGCTAGTGATCCGGCGTATCGTGGACGGAAAATTTTATAGGCGTCGACCCGTAGACGTAGATAAAGTAACCGCATGCCAACAACATCCCCGGGATCCACCACGACAGGCCGATCGCCAGCCCGCCCTTCTCCGCGGCAGCGGCCTGTACGGTCAGCCCCAAGGCCGGGTCGAGACCGGGCAAAACGTAGGGGTATACTGCGATAGCGGCGCTCGCCAGCATCCCGTACAAATAGGCTGCTGACGCCAGAAAGGCTTGCAGCGCTCGCCCCCGCCTGCGGAGCACGTGGGCCCCGACCAGCCCTGCGACGGCAAGTCCCATGAAAACTACACCCCAGGGCCGCGCAGAGAGGCTCTCCTTCACGTTCGGCTGCACAAAGATACTGATAAGCGCCGTGGCACCCGATGCGATACATACGAGAGGCCAAAGGCCGCCGGCTAGATGCCTGGCCCGCTCCTCCACCGCTTCATCCGTGCGCGCGCTGAGCCATAGTGCCCCGTGATGGGCGAGGGCCAGCGCAGCAGTCAATCCGACCAGGATGGTGTACCAATCGAGGATGCCGGTCTCCTGCCCGAGACGGAAATCGGTCCACAGCGGCTCGAAGAAGATCCCTTCCGCATTCAACGGCACGCCGCGCACCACGTTGCCCAGCGCGGCCCCTAAGCACACCGCAAGCAGCAAGCTCGCTCCGGCAAAGGCGACGTCCCAGAACTCCACCCACAGCGGACTCTCCAGCTGGTGGCGAAGCTCTATGCCGAGGCCACGGAAGACCAGCAGCCAAAGCACGATCATCAGCGCCAGGTAGAACCCGCTGAACGAGACCGCCAAGAGCTTTGGGAAGGCGAGGAACATGGTGCCGCCGGCTGCGATCAACCACACCTCGTTGCCGTCCCAGACGGGGCCGACGGACCGGATGACTTGCTTGCGCTCGGCATCGTTCTTCGCCACGAAGAGGTGCAACATCCCGACCCCGATGTCGAAGCCGTCGAGCACGACATAGGTAGCGAGTATCCATGCCAGCAGGCAGAACCAGACGGTTTCCATCCTCAGTCTCTCAATCTTCCGACCCTATCCACGCTGGCCGCAGATGCGGCATCACTCGACTCCGGTGCCGGACCCTGGCCGATAATCCGGGTCATGACGAAGAAGTAGAGGAGGGACAGCAGCGCGTACAGCCCCATGAAGCCAAGGAGCGTGAAGCCTACATTGCCGACTGAGACCTGGAGGGAGTAGCCGCTGGCCGTCCGCATCACCCCGTGGATGATCCACGGTTGCCGGCCGAACTCCGCCGTCATCCAACCTGCCGTGTTCGCGATATACGGGAACGGCAACGCGAGCATCAGGACCCACAAAAGCCATCTTTGTTCGTAAAGCCTTCCGCGCCACAGGAAAAAGGCGCTCAACGTCATGATCGCGATGAAGATGGTCCCGAGTCCCGCCATGATGTGATACGAGTAATACAGAAGCGGAAT
>JAUXKG010000087.1 GCA_030624355.1 Acidobacteriota bacterium | reverse complement strand
TCCCCCGGAATTGATTCGCCCAAGACGGTCTCGGAAGCTAGGGAGTCCATCCTCCATGTGACCGTTGGGATCATCGCTTAGTTCCGCAAAGTCAATCCAAATCGTTCGCGCTAACACCAGCCGCAATTGACGAGCTAATTCCGATCCTGGGATCTGGTTCACCTTTTTCGGCAAATGTCGAAGGTCGAGGTGTTCAGCGGCCTTTTCAAAATCTCTCTCTTCGATTACCCGAAGAAATTCCAGAACACTGGTACGAGGAGTTCCACGGCTAAATTCGTCTTCGGGAACTGCCGGCATCACCTTCGTCTCTTTTTCTTCATCAACCACCTCCCCTGATGTTTCCTCCATAACTTCTGATAGGGTTGGTTGCGCATACAGGCTGCCGGTTTCCATTGGGGTCATCATAAAGACCAACAATGGGAAAAGTAGAAAAACAGGCCTCAAGCAGACATTTTTTTTACTCCTTTTAAATCGGCCCATGAGATATCTCCTCCTTCTTAAAAGAATGGCATAGGAAACCAACGGGAAATAGTTGATGTGGAAAATTCCATAATGATGTCAGAAATTGCCTGCCAGATACTTCCATCTCGTCAGTGGGTTTCTGTATTTTCTCTTCCCAAACACCACATACTATTCACTCTTTTGGAAACAGTAAGATTATCTGCACGTTCACACTCCATCCCTCTGGGTCACTATCTGTGCTTGCTACCCAATAGCGAGGACCACCACCCACAGTGACAAGCTGATTTCCCACTTCGATCAATTTATTAGCCGTGACAACGAGCGGCACGCTCCATTGCTCAGATTTCCAGTCATAGGTAGTTTCAGTGGTTATCTCAAATGTGATGGCACTCTTCGTTGTGTAGTCCAGGAACGGCTGCGCGAAAGAGAGGTTGATATCCTGCCGATCATCGTCTCCTGCCACCGACCAAACATGATTAGCCAGCACACCGCCAGTCCAAGGGCCAGTTTGCTTAAGTACAATGGCCGTCGGCCCTAACCCAAACTTACCCGCTCCCAGTAGATCATCGCTTGCCGTGGGCAACAAAAACACAGGTCCAGCCCCCCAAATCCAACCCCCCTCTGTTGGTCGCTCAGGAGAAACGAATAGGCTCTGCAACACATCACCCAATCCTGATTGGCTACCCGCGCCAGGTGAGACATTATTTTGCGTGACCACTGGCAGAATGGTTCTGGAAATAATACTCCAGTCCTCATTAATTGAGAACGAAATTAGCGGCTGAATATTTAGTGAAAAGCGATCACCATCATCGCCTGGCCCAATATTAGAGTCATAGTTGAATTGGAAAGGTACGGTGGTCACGGAGGTGATCGGGTTGGCTAGTTCCTTAGCAAGATCTTCTTTGCTTTGTTGTGCTGTCGCCGTCAGGGAAAGGCACAGGACAGAGATAACCGTAGCGATGGTCTGTAGCTTCAAAAGCACAATCCTCCTCGGAAGACGGTGAGTAGATTCAGTCGAGCCGTTCAATATTATTCAACTCGAAACTGCCATCAAACACACCGCGCTTTGGTCCATAGAAGCGGAATAACAGGAAAAATCTCCGACTTTCAGCAGTGGGGATCCAGTTGGCCTCTTTCCCCCACCTGACTGTCCTGCCCGCTTGGCCACACGGCGGCGGCCCCCCGGGTGCCCATGAGGCAGGGGGTAAAGGAGGAACATTAGGGTCGTAGTGAATCTGGAAGTTACTTAGTGGCCCCATTGAGACCAGGCCACGAGAAGCGCTCGCAAAGCGTCCCGCCGGCTGATCTGGCCAACCAGGCGGTTGTCTTTGACGACTGGGTAGCGTCCATAGGGAGCCTTTCGGAACAGTTCGACGACTTCAATCATCTTTGTGTCGGGATCAACCGTTTTGACGTCCTTATTCATGAACTCGGACACCTTGCCCCCCCAGTGGTCATGGTACGCGGCGTTCAACGCGACCTGGAGGCAGTCTTTCTGGGAGAACACCCCTACGAGGTTCCCGCGATTATCGACAACGGGGCCACCTGATATGCGCTTTTCGATTAGTAACTTGATGGCATCCCGAACATCTTGGTTCGGAGTAAAGCTCACAAGGCTGGCGGCCATGAATTCCTTTACAAGTAATGGCTTCCGCTCCATGTAGCCTCCGGATCACTTACGTCGGATTGAACCAACCGCTCTCGGATGGGGTACAGGGTTCGCATCATGACCTTGCCCGCCTGAGCCCACCGACACACCGTCTTGGTCGCCGGAATTGGGACAGCTGCCGCACCTGAGACCGAACGTGGCCAGCTTATCCGAACCGCCACAACTGCCCTTGATGCAGGGTCGGCCGAAAAGGACGCCGATCCCCATACCGACGACAGCGATGAGAACGACCAGAAAACTGATGAGGAACGTTTCCATCGGCGACGACCTCAGCTCTCCAGGAACCGATCGACCTCTGCTGTAGCCTGTTGCTCGAAACCGTTCGCGCCTCGAGTGACAAAGAGCGCCGGAAGTTTCTCGCGTGTAGCCAGCTCATAGCCATCCTCGGGCCCCAGGACTAGCAGCCCCGTCGTCCATGCATCTGCTTCCATGCAAGAGGCACTAAGCACGGTGACTGAGGCAAGATTGTGCGTGATGGGTTTTCCGGTGCGAGGGTTGATGGTATGAGAGAAGCGCTGCCCATCCTTCTCGAAAAAGTTCCGATAATCGCCAGAGGTCGCCATCGCCGAGTTGCGCAGGAAGAGTGTCCGGAGAACCCTTCTCCCTTCAGGGACCGGCCTTTCGACAGCCACTTTCCAAGGCACCCGTTCCGCTTTCTCTCCCTTTGCTCGCAATTCGCCCCCTATCTCCACGAGGTAGCTGGAGACCTGCACGGAGTCGAGATATTCCGCCACCGCATCGACGGCATACCCCTTCGCGATCGCTGACAGGTCGATCTGAATCGCGGGCTGGTCTTTACGGAGAGCCGGAGGGGAATCCCTGAGGTGAAGGCGATGATAACCAACCGTGGTCATGGCGGCTCGGATAGCGTCCTTCCCGGGAAGCTGGCCCTGTTGAGGTGCCGGGCCGAACCCCCACAGGTTCACCAAGGGTCCCACTGTGATATCAAACGCGCCGCCAGTCAGGCGGCTGATGCGCAAGGCTTCCTGGACGACGAGGGCAGTCTCCGCAGAGACATCCACCCAATCGGGTGTGTGGTTGTTGTTGAATAAGGAGAGCTCGGAGTCCTCCTCATAGGTAGACATCCGACCGTTGATGCGTTCCAAAATCTCCTTGATCCGGGCATGGAGATCCTCTCGACCGAGGCCTACCGGAATCCCTGGGATCTTCACCATGTAATCGGTCCCCATGGTGTGGCCGCTCAGGCGAATGGGATCGTCCTGTCCGGCTCCCTGCAGACAGGCGCTGAGGGACACGGCCATCAGCAAGGCCGTCGTGTAAGCCAGGTTTCGACGGACACAGGCTCCCAACGGGGCGATCCTCCGGCTTCTACCCACCAAAGTCGTCGAGGAAGATTTGGCTTTGTTCGACGCCAAGGTTTTCCAGCATATTGATGACAGCATCATTCATGACGGGAGGTCCGCACATGTAGTATTCGCAATCCTCCGGTGCCGGGTGATCCTTCAAATAATGGTCATGCAGGACCGTATGGATAAACCCTGTATAGCCGGTCCAGTTGTTTTCGCCCTTCGGATCAGACAAGGCGAGGAACCATTTGAAATTCGAGTGCTCGGCCTGAAGCTTGTCGAAGTGCTCAGCGTAGAAAACCTCCCGCAAGCTCCGCGCCCCATACCAGAAGGTCATCTTTCGCTGGGTGTTGATCCGCTGCAACTGATCGAAGACATGCGAGCGCATGGGGGCCATGCCGGCGCCCCCGCCGATGAAGACCATTTCATTCTGCGTGTCTTTGGTAAAGAACTCTCCAAAGGGGCCGGAGATGGTCACCTTATTACCCGGCTTGAGGTTGAAGATGTACGATGACATTTTTCCGGGCGGGACGGACTCGGGGGCGGCGCCTGACGGGGTCGCAATGCGCACGTTGAGCATGATGAGGCTTTTTTCCTCCGGGTAGTTGGCCATGGAATAGGCACGGCTGACGGGTTCCGTCACCTTTGAGGTGTATCGCCAGAGATTACCTCGGTCCCAGTCTCCTCGGTACTCTTGCTCCACGTCAAAATCCTTGAAGGTCAGCTTGTGCGGGGGGCATTCGACCTGAATGTAACCGCCTGCGCGAAAGTCGACTGAGTCTCCCTGCGGGAGGTCGAGCACAAGCTCCTTGATGAACGTGGCCACGTTATGATTGGAGCGGACCGTGCATTCCCATTTCTTGACGCCGAAGACTTCTTCGGGCACTCGCACCTTCATGTCCTGCTTCACCGTGACCTGGCAGGACAAGCGCTCGCCTTGAGCGGCCTCGCGCTTGGTGATGAGAGATGTTTCTGTGGGAAGGATCGCGCCCCCTCCTTCGAACACTTTCACGCGGCATTGCCCGCAGGTTCCGCCTCCGCCGCAAGCGGAGGAGACGAAGATGCGCGCCATGGCGAGCGCGCCGAGGAGCTTGTCACCTACTGGACTTTTAACGGTTTTCTCGTCGTTGACGAGCACGTTGACATGCCCGGAGGCGACTAACATTGATTTGGCGGCCAGAATCAGGAAGACCAGGGCGATGACGATGGTGGTGAAAAATCCGACGCCGAGCCAGACTTCTAACATGGGCGAGACCGTTTCGAGTTTAGAGTTTCGGGTTTAGGGTTAACAAAAAGTTTCGAGTTTAGAGCTTCGGGTTTCGACTTGTAAAACAGAGTCAGCCAATCCCTTCGATAGCCTCATGAATTTGGCGTAGTCCTGCATTCACATCGGCGGGGAGGTGGATACGGATTGCGCGGCGGTTACGCTTGCTCAAGCTCTGGAGATCGCCCAACGCCTGAGCCGCCTTTAACACACCGAAGCTATAGGGTTCGCCCGCGATGGCTAGGTCTTCGCCATCGTCTGCGGTGATCTGAATAAAGAGCCCCGAGGTGGGACCACCTTTGTGAAGCTGCCCTGTGGAGTGAAGGAACCGCGGTCCATACCCTAACGTTGTCGCGACTTTCTTCGAATCCCTGATCATGCAACGAATCGCCTGTAGCGCCTTGTGATTCTTGTCATTCCGTTCCACGTAGGCGTTCAGGGCTACATAGTCGCCGGGTCGCAGGCATGCAAGGTGTCCCTGGAGAACGCCCATGAGGGTCGTGGCACCTTTTGAATTCTGACGATTCGCTTTGTCCGCAAAGACCTTGATGCCGTTGGAGGCCAGGATCGGCTCTTCTGGGGGCAACCGACCGTTCCTCTTGAACTCATCCAGAAGGGCCTTGGTGTTGTCTTTGCTCTCCTGGACGTTAGGCTGGTCGAAGGCGTTGATGCCCAGAATTGAGCAAGCAACGGCGGTGGCCATTTCCCAGAGGAAGAACTCTTCTCCCAAGTTGATGAGATCGGTCAACTCAATCCGAACAATGGGCTGTCCAGCCTTCTCCAGAGCAGCTACCTGCGCCTCTTGCTTGGGATCGGCTCCACCTGTGTGGCGGACATAAACGAAGAGCCGGTCATTGCCATAGACCTCCGGCGTGCCAAGGGGCTCATCGTCAATGGGAACGATGCCCTTGCCTTCCTTTCCTGTACTCTCGGCAACCAGCTGTTCGAGCCAGGCTCCAAGACCACGAATGGCTGGGGACGTGATGAACGTGACTTTGTCTCGGCCCTCGTTGGCTAACAGCGCGAGCGTCACCCCAAGGACCACTCCGGGATTGTCTTCGGGAGGAACGCAGGAATCGCAGCTGTGGCGCATCCGTTCGGCCCGATGAAGGAAATGCTCAATGTTCACACCCATGATGGCGGCGGGCACAATTCCGAAATTCGACAGCGCCGAGTACCGGCCTCCTATATCGGAAACCCCCAGGAAGATGTCCCTGAATCCACCTTCACGCGCTAAGTGCTCCAGTAAGGATCCCGCGTCGGTGATGGCAATAAAATTCTCACCGGCCTTGCTTCCCTTCACCTTTTCCATCCTGTCGAAGAAATACTGGTAGAAGACGAGAGGTTCCGTCGTGGATCCGGATTTGCTTGAGACAATGCAGAGGGTCTTGGCCAAGTCCACTCGCTGCTCGAAGCTGCGTACCTGGGATGGCACGGTGCTGTCCAGGACGTGAAGCTCGGGGTAGCCAGGGACCACCCCAAAGGTCATCCGGCAGACCTCCGGACACAGACTGCTGCCCCCCATGCCCAACAACAGCACATGCTTGAACCCGTCCCCGCGGATGGCCTCCGCTACACCCCTGATGCGCCCGAGGTGATGCACTTGCTGCTCAATGATGTAAAGCCATCCGAGAGCGTTTCGGATGACCTTTTGGTGGGAAGGATCGCGATGCCACAGGTTGGGATCTTTGGCCCAGAGCTTTCGCACGAAACCCTGCTTGCGCAACTCGCCCAGTTTTGATTCGACCTTAGGCTGGAAGGATCCCAGCGAATACACTTGCTGGTTCAGTTTAGGACCCAGTAGCTCCTCTCGCTTCCGACTGATCACGCTCATGAGCTGGTCGAACGAATCCAGAAACAGCCGGGCTCCATCGGTGAGCAGGAGTTGGGCGACTTGGTTGATGTCGATCTCGCAGTCGGCCAAGAGATCCATCGTCTCCTTGGCTTCATCAATTCCCTCTAGAAGGCTGCTCCGCGCCCGACCATGGTCTCTAAACGCGCTGAAGGTCGCCGCTGGGATCGTATTGACTGTGTCAGGGCCGATCAGTTCCTCGACGTAATAGGTATCTGGGTACCGTGGGTCTTTCGTTCCCGTGCTCGCCCAGAGGAGACGCTGCACCTTTGCGCCTTTCCCCTTCAGGCTGAAAAAGCGGGAACTGGAACATACGCTCTCAAATCTTCGGTAAGCCATTTTGGCATTGGCAATAGCGATCTTTCCGATCAGGCTTTGAAGCGACGCCTTCCTGAGGGGATTGGTCGTTTCCTTGAGCTTGGTTTCCAATTGACGATCGATCAAGGTATCAATCCGGCTTACGAAAAAGCTGGCCACGGAGGACACTTTGCTGACCTCTCGGCCTTTAGCCGAAAGCTTTTCCAACCCGGTAATGTATGCCCAGGCAACTTTTTCATAAACATCCACGCTGAAGAGCAACGTGACGTTGACGTTGATCCCCTCACTGAGCAAGTGCTCGATAGCCGGGAGACCCTCAGGCGTGGCTGGAACTTTGATCATCACGTTGTCACGACCGACAGCCTTATGGAGACGCATGCCTTCATCAATCGTTCCTTGCGTGTTGTAGGCAAGGTCTGGAGAGACCTCCAGGCTGACGTACCCATCGCGAGTTCCGGTTGATTCATATACCCGATGCATCAGGTCAGCGGCATCCTGGATATCTCGAACCGCCAGGGTCTCGTAGATCTCCTTAACCCCAGTGACGCCCGACGCGATCTGCTTGAGTGACTGGTCGTAGTCGGAACTTCCTGCGATGGCTTTTTCGAAAATGGAGGGATTCGAGGTGACCCCCATGAGGCCGTCTTGGTCGATCAAGGCTTTCAGATCGCCGGATGTGATGAGGCCTCGGCGGATGAAGTCGTACCACGGACTCTGACCGAACTCTCGAAGCTGTACCAGCGGATTCATGGCCGCACCTCATAGTTCGTGTTAAGGGTCCCGAGGTAAACACCCAGTTTCGGGTATAAAGTTTCGAGTTACTAGAAAGAACAGAATCACAGCGCCTTGAATTTGTTCCCTTTGATTCCAGATTTTAGGAGATAGATCATAAGGCCTCGAATCAACCGACTTGTCTCGCTCGCTAGCACAATTAGCCGATCACAGGAACGCGAAGCGCGACCCTGCCTTCCAACTCGAACCTCGGAATCGAAACTGTCCTGAAACCCAAAACCCGAAACACGGAACCCGAAACTGTCTTGCGACCCGAAACCCTAAACTCTAAACGCGAAACTCGAAACTTCTTCCTAGAACTTCATTCCCGAAAAGGCCATGAAGCCCAGCGCCATCAAGCCGCAGGTGATGAACGTGATGCCCAACCCCTGGAGGCCATCCGGGACATCGCTATACTTGAGCTTCTCGCGCAGCCCGG
>JAUXKG010000316.1 GCA_030624355.1 Acidobacteriota bacterium | reverse complement strand
TACCGCTGGTAGCTACCAATGACTGCCACTATCCGACCCGTGAGGACTCCTTCCCTCACGAGGTATTGCTTTGTGTTCAAACCGGCAAGACACTGCAGGATCAAAATCGGCTTTCCTATAAAACAGATCAATTTTACTTCAAGAGTGTGAAGGAGATGGAATCCCTTTTCTCTCACGTTCCGGAGGCTCTCTCCAACACTCTTAAGATCGCTGAAGAATGTTCTTTTGAACTGGGTCAGCCCGAGAACATTGTTCCGAACTTTGAGGTTCCCTCCGGATACAGCCTGGATACCTACTTTGAAAAGGTAGTCAGGGATGGATTTAAGGAACGCCTGGATGATCTCAAAGAAAAGGAGGCCCAGGGGAAGCTGGCATGTCCAGTCGAGGAATACCATGACCGCCTGGACGGTGAAATTGAGATGATAAAGCGGATGAAGTTTCCAGGATATTTCCTTATTGTCTGGGACTTTATTCGATACGCTCGAGAAAACAACATTCCGGTGGGTCCTGGTCGTGGCTCGGCAGCAGGCAGCCTGGTCTCCTACGCCATGCAGGTCACGAACGTGGACCCCCTGCAGTATGGCCTTCTCTTCGAGCGGTTTCTAAATCCAGAGAGAGTGACTCCGCCGGATATTGATATTGATTTCTGTATGCTTCGACGTAGTGAGGTCATTGACTATGTTACGCGCAAGTATGGTCGTGCCAATGTAAGCCAGATCATCACATTTGGAACCATGGCGGCCCGGGGATCAATCCGGGATGTTGGTCGCAGCATGAACATTCCCTACGCTGAAGTGGACAAAATTGCGCGCCTGGTACCCCAGAGTCCCGACACCACCTTGCAGAAGGCTCTCAGCAGCGTCCGGGAACTCAAGCAGCTGGCCGAGAGCGACAGCCGCTATCAGCAGTTGATCGATGTAGCCAGTCGACTGGAGGGTCTGGCTCGACATGCTTCGACTCACGCTGCTGGAGTGGTCATTGCTCCTCGGCCTCTAATCGATCTGATTCCTCTTTATAAGAGCAACAAGGATGAAATTACCACCCAGTACTCTATGAGTGACCTGGAAAGGCTGGGCCTACTGAAGATGGATTTTCTGGCCCTCACAACCCTTACAGTGATTGCCCAGGCACACTCGCAAATCGACAGTCAGCTGAATGTTCAGTTGGATCTGGATGAACTGGATCTATGTGATCCGGCGACTTTTTCGCTCTTTTGTGAAGGAAGGACCAGCGGAATTTTTCAGTTTGAGTCCTCAGGAATGCGCGATATTTTGCGTCGCCTGCGTCCCAGCCGTTTTGAGGATCTGATCGCCCTGAATGCTCTCTATCGTCCCGGTCCTATTCAAGGTGGGATGATTGATGACTTCATTGGGCGTCGCCATGGGAAAGTGACTATCGAATACGAGGTCCCTGCCCTGGAGGAAATTCTAAAGGAAACGTACGGTGTCATCGTCTACCAGGAACAGGTGATGCAGATTGCCAGTAAGTTAGGGGGGTTTTCCCTGGGAGAAGCCGATTTGCTTCGGCGGGCCATGGGAAAGAAAAAGAAGCAGGTCATGAAGGCACAGAAAATGAAATTCCTGGCCGGCTGTAAGATCAATGAGATCCAGCCCGTCAAGGCCAAGCGCATCTTTGCGCTGATGGAGCAGTTTGCCGGCTACGGTTTCAACAAGAGTCACTCCACTGCCTACGCTCTGCTGGCCTACCAGACAGCCTATCTGAAAGCCCACTACCCGGTGCAGTTCATGGCCGCCCTTTTGACCAGCGAGATGTCGAGTACCGATAAAATCGTAAAACACCTGGAGGATTGCAAGGAAATGGGTCTTGCCGTGCTTCCTCCGGACATCAATGAAAGCCAGCTCCATTTTGTGGGCTCCTCCGGGGACATCAAATTCGGCCTGGCTGCCATCCGCAATGTCGGAGAATCGGCCATCGGCTCGGTTCTGCTCTGCCGGGAGAAAATAGGCCGTTTTTCAAGCTTCTATGAGTTCTGTGACAAGGTTGACTTGCGTGCCGTTAATAAACGCGTTGTTGAGTCATTGATCAAGGCCGGCGCTTTTGATTCTTTAGGCTATCACCGCAAGTCTCTGATGGAGATTCTGGACCGAGCTTTTGAACAGGGCCAGAAGGCGGAGAGGGACCGACGAAGCGGCCAAAAAGGTCTGTTTCCAGGCGTGGATCATTCCAGTGGTGAAGGGGGGGAAGACGTCCCAGACACAGGAGAGTGGCCTGACCGTCAAAAGTGGGCTCTGGAGCGGGAAACACTCGGATATTATGTTACCGGGCACCCACTTCAGGAATACCAGGCTGAGCTTCGAAAGTTTTCACAATACAGTGTTGCAGACATGGGGGAGGAAACTTCCGGAAAAGAGATCGCAATCGGCGGCATGATCACCGGCTTCCGAAAAAGAGTGAACAAAAGGGGTGACACCTGGGCCATGTTCCAGTTGGAAGACCTGAGCGGAGCAGTCACGGCTCTGGCCTGGGCCGATATCTACAAACGCTACAACGACCTGCTGCAAGATGATGTACCCGTACTGCTGCGCGGTCGCTGCGAGGTCAGCGCTCGGGGAGATATTCAAATAATCGCCACTGAGATTATTCATCTTGACTCCCTCTGGAAAGAAGCCGTGAGCAAGACCGCTATCCGAATTCCGCTTCCTGCCTTGGATGAATCTCAAATTTCTCAGCTTAAATCCTTACTCGCCAAACATTCGGGTACTTGTCCACTTGAATTTGAACTGCTAGAGCAGCAATGTCGCATTCGCGTTATTCCGGAGGAGGACCTTTCGGTGGACCCCATCCCTTCTTTTGTTGAGGCCGTGGAAAACCTCTTTGGAGAAAATTCGGTGGCCCTGTATACTGGGAAGTAGCTCCTCCAGCCAATCCTGGAGTTCCCTTTTTTCCCCTGGCTTTTGCCCCATGATTCCCGGAAAGTTCATGGGCACAGGGAGGAGCCTGCGGCTGAGGAAGGAAAATTTGCAGGAGCCCAAGTGAACAGCCCGGTTGAAGAACTTGTCCAGTTGAAGGAACGTGTCCGGCAGCTCTCTCCAGAGGCGGCTGTCGAGATTGCCGAGCTTGAGGAACGTATCGCCCAACTGGAGACCCAGCTCGAAAAAGGCACTCTGGCCTGGGATCATGTGCAGCTCTCTCGGCACGAACAGCGCCCCTATACTCTGGATTACATTAAGCGTATCTTCAACATCTTCCGTCCTCTTCATGGCGACCGCAAGTACGCCGACGATACTGCTATGGTGGGAGGATTAGCTGTCTTGGGCGATCGGCCGATTATGGTTCTGGGTCAGCAGAAGGGCCGCAACACTAAAGAACGTCTCTATCGCAACTACGGCATGTCCAAACCTGAGGGCTACCGCAAGTCCATCCGGTTGATGAAGCTGGCTGAGAAATTCAACCGCCCTATAGTGACCTTTGTAGATACCCCAGGAGCCTACCCCGGAATGGGTGCCGAGGAAAGAGGGCAGGCAGAAGCAATCGCCTACAATTTAAGGGCGATGTCTCGGCTGCGTGTCCCTATTATCGTGACCATACTGGGGGAGGGAGGAAGCGGTGGAGCACTGGCTATAGGAGTAGGAGATAGAATTCTCATGCTCCAGCATTCCATTTATTCAGTAATTTCGCCGGAGAGTTGCTCGGCCATCCTCTGGAAAGACCAGCAGCACGCTGAACAGGCAGCCCACAGCCTGAAGTTGACGGCCAAAGACTTGCAGCGTTTCGGCGTGATCGATGAGATTGTGCCCGAACCACCGGAGGGGGCTCACGCTGACTGGGATCAAGCCGCGTCCATCCTGAGAGATCATCTGATTCGCAACCTGGATGAGATCAGTCGTCTGGATTCGGACGAACTTCTAAAGGTGCGCCGCGAAAAATTCCGACGCCTGGGAACTTTTCTGGAGTGAGTGTCTCTGATAACCATCCGGCTGGTGAGGAGCCAAGGTTTCTGGCCGACGTCATGCTGGGAAGCCTAGCCAAGTGGTTGCGTATTCTGGGATATGACACCGTCTACGACAACCGTATCGCTGATGATCACCTCATTGGCCGTTGCCGGGCGGAACAACGCACGG
>JAUXKG010000266.1 GCA_030624355.1 Acidobacteriota bacterium | reverse complement strand
GACGAAGAGAATGACATCGTCTACAACGTCACGGGCAGTGTGAAGAGCTATATTTCTCCCGGACACATGCTGTATTCGGAGAGCATTGTGGCCCACGATGTGGATAGCGGGGAGCTCCTCTGGTATGACCAACCTAACCCACACGATGCCTTCGATCTGGACTTCAGCTGCCATCCTATGATCTTCGATGCCCAGGCGCCCGGGGGCTACCGGGGCAAGGTGATGCGCCAGTGCGTGGGTGCGGGAAACAAGGCAGGCTTTTTCTGCTGGAACCGCTTTACGGGTGAGCTCTACTGGAAGACCATGCTCACCAATCAGTCCGGCAGTGGGGGTCCCCTGCTCAACAGCACAGCCGTGGCCTACAATCACATCTTTGTGGTCTCCAATGCCCTGACGCCAAGGGGATCCATGTCTGTCACAGCGGCTCTGAATGCGTACACGGGTGACATTGTGTGGTGGCTTCCCAACACCGCGGTCATCCGGGGACCAGTGGCTGTTGCAAACGGTGTTTTCTATCAGGGATTGGTGGACGGTGCTTTGCAAGCCCTTGATTCAGAGGATGGCAGGACTTTATGGGAGTATCAGTTGCCTACCGCTCTTCGGGGAGGCATTGCCATCGCTAACGGTTCACTGTACACCAGCAACGGTGCATTGTTGGGAACCTCAGAGGAAGAAGAAAAGGAGCACAGTTATTCGATCTATTCCTTTTCCCCTTGACCGGGCAGAACCGGTAATCAATGAGTTTAGCAGTCGGTTAAAAATGAGAATATCAGGGAGGCAGGATGATGTTTAAAGACAAAACGAATCGGCGCAATTTTTTGACAAGAGTGGGAGCGGGAGCCGTGGCTTTGGGAAGCACTGGCTGGCTGTTGCCGGCTGTGCAGCAGGGACGAATGCCACAAATTCAACGGATGCCACAGATTCGGATGTCGAGAAATTACCGCATCGGGCGCTACCATTACGATCCCTTAGGGTTATTTGTGGAGGCCGGTCAGACGGTTAGCTTTTTCTCCGTGCGAGCCGGATTCTCGGCCACGGCCTATCACCCCGACAATGACAATCATGAGTTGCGCATTCCCGAACAAGCGGAACCCTTCGACTCGGGGATTCTCTGGAACGGCGAGACCTTCGACTGGAAGTTCGAGGTGGAGGGAACTTATGACGTGTACAGCCGCAATCAGGAGATGATCGGGGCGGTGGGACGAATTGTTGTGGGCAGGCCTGGCGGCCCCGGTGAAAAGCCCCCGGGTTACGGGAGTCGAGAGGGCTGGGCCCCCATGTACAAAGAGGTCATTCGAACCCTCGAACTCGCCAAATCAGAAGACATCGTCCGGGAAAAAATCATTCCCTACCCGGCCGAGGCCCTACGTCGTCGATACCCTCAATATTGAGCGCCCTCTAGCCGGTAACCTAGAAAGTGGGTAAGGCCCGTAGGTCGGAGTCGTGTGGTCCGGGAAGGGAAGGCAGGCGCGTTCGCAAACAGGACACCCTATTGGTTCATATAGAGAATGGTGACGCGCCAGGAGGAAAACACAAGGGTGTAACATGGGGAAGCGATCACCCGCGAGCAGGCTCTTTATAGGTCCACCAACTGGGCTTCTTATTACAGGGCAGATGGAGAGAACCTGGGCACGATTGAGCCGGGCAAGCTGGCCGATCTTACGATTATAGACAAGAATTTCCTGACGGTTCCAGAGGACGAGATGGGTGAACTGAAAGTGCTGATGACCTTGGCCGAGGGGAAGGTGCTTTAATGAGGACGATGGCCTGTAATTATCCGTTCAGGCTTTTTTTATGGGAGATAGAAAAATGATGAATAGACGAAATCAAACATCAAGGATCGTGCATTGGACCTTTGTTTTGCTGTTTTCTTCAATTGCGCTTCTCTACATCTCCTGTTCCGGTGCCCAGTCAACCGGGTCCAGCCCTCCTGACCGGCCCGACTCGGACTCTGTCTACTCACTTCCACCATCCATCCAACAGGAGGTGGTCACTTTGAGAGCCGAAGATGGGCGTTCCTCCTGGGGAGTTCTGTACCTGCCAAAGGACAAAAAGCCTCAGACCGCTATCTTGTCCATGCATCCCCGAGGCAACCAAAGCCGCAATTCCTTTTTTCTTCCTTTGGTGGAAGCGGGTTTTGCCGCCTTCGGCCACAACAACCGTTACCTGAACAACGACAGGGACGGGATTCACGAGCGGATGCTGCTGGACATCGCGGAAGGAGTGCGCTTTTTGAAAAGCCGCGGCTTTGAAAAGGTTGTGCTTCTGGGCCAGAGTGGGGGAGGCTCTCTGATGGCTTTTTATCAAGCTCAAGCGGTCACCACACCTCCCGGGCGGGTGAGCAGCACACCGGCCGGGGATCCACCCAATTTGAACCAATTCGATCTTCCGCCGGGTGACGGCCTCCTGCTGGTCATTCCCCATGTGGGGGAAGGTAAGATCCTGGAATTGCGGATTGACCCTTCAGTGATCAACGAGGGGGACCCGCTTTCGATTGATCCTTCACTGGACATGTACAATCCGGCCAACGGGTTCCACCTGCCTCCTCAGGGCACCACCTATTCCCAGGAGTTTATTGCTCGCTATCGGGAGGGGCAGAAGGCCCGCATGGCGCGTCTGGATAGCTGGGCACGTGATCTGATCGCAGAGCAGAATCATTACAAAGGTTTGATGGAACGGCGCGATTTCAGGAATTTACCTCCCGAGCAGCAGCAGCGGATCGAGCGCCATGCCAATACCGAGGGGATGATGACCATCTACCGAACCTGGGCCGATCTTCGCTACATGGACTTGGGCATCGATCCCTCCGATCGCACCGTCGGGGAGAACTCCGGGACCACGCCCTGGCTCGCCAATTACTCCCGTTCTCCAACCCCGGCCTATATCAGCCCGCGGGCTTTTCTGAGCAGCCGTTCCAGTATTTCCTCCAACGCCGTGTCGGTTGAGAACCTTCCCAAGGTGGAGGTGCCCTTGCGGATCGTCCAGGGAACTGCCCACCGCGCGGTGTACCCCAGCGAAACCAAAGCTCTCCTTGAAGCAGCGGGGTCCGAAGACAAGGAGCTGGTATGGATTGTGGGCGGTGACGTCTCCTTTAATCCCTCGGGGCCCAAAGCGGGAAAGGGCGATCAGCGCCAGCAGAGCATTGATGCGGCCGTATCGTGGATGTTGGAAAAGTTCCCCCACTGAGAGCGAGTGAAGAAATAAAGGGGACAAGCCCAAGCTAGGTGATGAGACTCGCTGCGCCCTTCAGCCAACGTCATCCGGAAAGAACGCTTTTTTACCAATAACTTGAGGATTATTGGCAGGAGTTCAAAGACAGTTACACCTATTTCTATGAGAAGGACTACGGGCCTTGGAGGCCGGTGGTGGAGAAAAACGTCCAGCGCTTTTTAGAGTGTGGGATTTTCCAGCAGGGTTTCGCCCGGGTTCGGTGTGACGGCTGCGACAGTGAGTATCTCCAAGCCGCTCTGGGTCCAGGCTATACTCCGGGCGCCAGCTTTGGCATTCAGACCTGGGGAGATCCATTAACTGGGCACCCCCCCATCCATGCCTTGGTGAGCGATCGGGCCTGGACCCAGGACAGAGCTTCCTCTCCCTTTGGCGGAATCGATTCAGCGGTGTTGACCCGGTTTTTCAGCAGAACGTGCTGGATATGATGGAAATTCCTATTCACGGTTGTAACCACAATGGCATCGCAGTAGTAAACCTGCACTCTGGTCCCCTCTTGACCTGCCACACAAGAAATAGTGCTTTTTCGAACCACTCCGGATACAATCCTAAACATGATGTCAGCGACGCTCAGGCTATCTGAAAGGAGATCTTCAATGAATCCATTAACCCTCTTGAGGACGGCACGAAACCTTTCGACAGTAATGGTCTTGCTGTTCTGTTTTAGCTGGGTTGCAGACCTAGAAGCACAGCAAGGAAATCGGTACCAACGACTTCCATCAGATCACGAGACGCTGGGCTGGGCTGCTACGATCGCCTTCACCGAGGGCCCTACGGTCCATCCTGAAGGCGATGTCTTCTTCACTGACGGGCCAAGTCAACGGATCATGAGATTATCCACAGACGGTGAGCTGTCCACGTTTCGCTATCCGAGCCACGGCGCCAATGGCTTGATCTTCGACCTGCAAGGACGCCTCATTGCCTGTGAAGCGGGAGATGCCGATTCTCCAGCGCGGGTGACGCGAACCGACCTGGAGACCGGCTCAGTCGAGGTGATTGCTCAGTGGTTCGAGGGAAAGCGAATTATGCGGCCCAATGATGTCACGATCGATGGGAAAGGTCGCATCTACTTTACCGACCGGAGGGTGCCTCAACCAGCCGCGGATCAGACGGGTGTGTCCGCTGTGTATCGGATTGATCCCAACGGAACGATCGCGCGCATTCTGACAGAGCCAGACATCCTGAGGCCAAACGGCCTGATGGTGTCCCCGGACGATAAAACATTTTATCTAGTGGAAACGAACAGCGGTGTTCGTGACGGCCAGCGTCTGATCCGTGCTTACGACCTTGCGCCAGACGGTACGGCCAGTAATATGTGGGTTTTTCACGACTTTGGGGCCGGCCGCAGCGCTGACGGCCTGGCGATCGATACTGAGGGAAACCTCTATGCGGCGGCCGGGCTCAATCGACTTCGCCCCACAGGGGTTGAAACTCTCG
>JAUXKG010000038.1 GCA_030624355.1 Acidobacteriota bacterium | reverse complement strand
AGGATGCGTTGAGTCCTAGCAGCGTGTCTTCTAGTTCAATCAAGGCAAACCCTGCCGCTCCAGGTCCCTGGACATCCACCCTCACATAGCCGTCACTCACCACACCCACGTCAAAAACCGAACCGACCTCCGCCGAAAAACGCCCCAGTGGAGCCACCGGTTCCGCGACAACCAACCCCATCGACTGGCCGGTAGAGCTGAATAGCTCCAAGGTCAAGACAATCTCTTCGCTGTTTGGATTACAGATAAACAGCGTCGTTCGAGCATCTTTGTCGGCCGAGCCGCCAAAGAGCGGGAAACTGTTTGGCCCTTCGAAAATTCGAGTGAAAAAGAGCACTTGAGACTTTTCCGTCACCGCTACCGCACCATCCATCTTGGTCACAGCTCCCATCAAACCATTCCCGAACGCAAAAGATCCGATTGATTCCGGAGTATCGGTGGTCATCCGGACCCACCCGCTCTGAAAAACACCCGGAGAAACAGCGAAGAATTCACTCCCCAGGCGGGAGATCTGACTCTCAGCAGAGATCTCCTCCAACTGCGGGTTCGTGGCCGAGTCTTGAAGCACTCCACTCGCCTGCCACCCTTCAACCTGAACCTGTGCGGTTTCAGAAGAAAGGTTGGTGATGGAATAGCCGAAAAAATTTTCAGTATCCGATTGATAAAACGGAAACAACAGTTGATTGGAAGATGACTGGAAAAGAATTTGCTGACCCGTCAGATCAAAGCTGTTGCCATGAAACACCTCATATATAGGCACCTCATTCACTTGTATGGCAACTGCCTGGGCTGAAAGGTCACCCTCACTCCCCTCACTGAGATTGCCGGGACTGATCCCGATGATAGCCTGGATTTCGTCGTCAGGAGTCACCTCGACTTCCGCATAGTCAAACAGGACATCCCCATTGGCAAAGAGGGTGACCGAAAACTGGTTGGCAGGTCGGCCTCCCTGCGGTGACCACTCGGGAATGGCATCCCAAGTAAATACAACCCGCTTCTGATCGTTTTCAGAAGTCACCTCTCCAGTCTCACTGGGATCCAGATCGGTAAACAGAGGAGCAACTCGGGGAGGGCCAGAGAGAAAGCGCGTTGCGTCACGATCTGCCGTCCCGCCATCTCCCTTGCCGAAGGTAAGGTTGCCGTCACTGTTGACGATGACCTCGGTATACCGTTCGCCGAAGAAGGGGAAGGTAAATCCTTCAGCAAACTCAAATATCGTTTCATCGTCGTCACCAAGCTGGTTCAAGGGCCGGGGCACTTCATTGCTCACCAGATCAACATTGCTCACCACGACACCCGCCTGCACAGTAATCACCAATTTTTCCGCAGGATCGTCCGAGTTGCTGCTTCCCGATTCGTTCTGGTCATTGTAGTAATCCTTGACAAAGTCAATGAACCGGGTCTCATAAGGGCCCACAGAACTGCCCTGTACAAAAAGGGGGTTCAGGGGCTCAATGAAGACCACATAGTCGCCCGGTGTTAGACCCGGCAACTGATAGCTGCCATCGCTGGTCATCAGGAAGTCTGAGACCACGGAAACTGTCTCTGAGAGGGATTCTGTCACAGAGTCGTCGAGGTTTTGCATCACCTGAGCGGCAACGACGTTGGCTCCTCCGAAAAATCCCCCGCTTCGACGGCTGATCCTTCCGGTAATCGTACCGGTCTCAGTCTGGAAGCTCTCTTCCGGATAAAGCCATGAAACCCACGCAATATCATCGCGGATCGGCTGATCGGGCCCCTGTTCCAGAATGAACGGGTACATCATCGCAACGAACTGATCATCTCCAACCTGTCCGTTAAAGGCCAATTGACTGTTGATCTGGGTGTGATCCAAACCTACCAGGTGTCCAATTTCATGAGTAATCACTTTGGAAAACCCAGCAAACACCCCCGACTGGAAACCATTGAGCACAATCCACGCCGAAAAGTGCGTCAGTCCACTGTTTCGCGTACAGGGAACCACCGATTGCTCCTCTTGGCAAAACCGAACGCTGGCAAAGCCAAGAACAGAATTCCTGGAACCCGTACCGAACAAATCTTCAATGATCTGACCATCATTGTCGAATACGACCGGATTCTCGGGATGAATCTGTCCTTGAATAAACGAGCTGTAATCAGTTTCCTCAGGCCCACACAAGTCACAGACCGTGACGTCCACATCCAGGAAGCCGAGATCCTCAAAATCCACTGATGAGGTCTCGACATCAACCCACTGGGCAAATGAGTCTCGAACCAGTTCTGCCGCCTGTTCCGATGTCAGATCACCCAGAGAGCCCTGATCCAGAGCAAACTTGATTGGAAAGGTCGTTGGGTCGTTCTGATCCCACTTGCCCACCTTAGCCACCGGGGCCACGCTGCTCGGACCTCCGCCTATCAGAATGCCTTCCGAGACTGACCCAGCAGCAGCCAGGGCGAACAGTACAGACCAGCAAGACACCTGAGACATCATCTAGTGGATTTAGCTTTTCTCACCTGATACATGTCAACCCTCGTGACCAGAGAAGACAGTAGCTCGATCGGAATCGCCTCCGTCTTTTCAACCTGACTCAACTCCGCCTGGTCGATCCCGGAGGCACTGGCCTCCTTAACGTTGATCAAATGAGACAAATTTCTGTTCTCCAGAGCGTTAATGACTCTAATTTCCCCTTGCTCTGTTCTCCTCACCTCGAAGACGCCCTGAGCGAACCCGACTGGACTGGTCAATCCCAAACGACTGTCTCCGTGCAAAAAGAGCAGGACCTCCTGATCTTTTTGGTAGACCGGCATCCCGGGCACACCGACCTTCTCTTCCTGGCTCCCTCGCAGTTGACGAAAGACCACCCGTTCCCCTGTATCCACACCCTTGATTCCACCCTCTACCTGGAAGACGTATTCAATCACCGGGATTACTCCGGCACCCGCCTCCTGTGGTATGGCTGAGATGCACTTACCCCAGAAAACCCGTTCAGCCAATTGGACCATTTCCAACAGATTAACGAGACGTATGCTGGTGGCCCAAATGGATCCGGCGGCTAGCAACATCAGGACAATCAGCACCACAACATAGATGATTTGGCGAATTTCTTTCATCTTCTCTCACATTATAGCGGGGATGATTTCCTCCCGGGCAGGCTCAGTGTATAGTTTTTGAAATTGTCGCATGATTGACAACACGAAGAAGAGATAAACCATATTCGCAGTGGATGCGTACCGATGTTGAAAAGAATACTGTCATGGGGAGTTTTCCTGCCCCTTCAAAGTCTTCTTCTGGGAATCTTCCTTTTGTTTGAGCTACTCCATCTCTTCCGCCTGACTTTACTTCCACACAGGAAAGAGGCCACACAGGAATCAGGCTCATCCGACCAGCTCTGTTCAATTATTATTTTGAATTGGAACGGCCGACATCTGCTACAGGAAAGCCTTCCAGCTCTGGAGCGTGCCGTGAAGACTGCAGGCGGGGAGCATGAAGTTGTGGTAGTCGACAACGGAAGCAGTGACGGGAGTCCTGAGTGGATGCGCCAGAACTATCCGCATATCCGATTCATAGGGCTCACTGAAAATCTTGGTTTTGGGAAAGGAAACAATCTTGGAGTGCAGGAGGCCAGCCATGACATTGTCGTGCTTCTCAACAATGACATGATCGTCTCCGAAGACTTTCTCCTGCCACTTCTGGAAGCCTTTAATGACCCTCAGGTTTTTGCTGCCAGCAGTCAGATTCTCTCTCCTGAAAACAAACAAAGAGAAGAAACGGGAAACACTCAGGCTCACTTCCGCTGGGGGCGGCTCCACTTGTCCCATCAACCAATCCGTCCCTGTCACTATACCCGCGGCCATTTACCGGTGTTATGGGCCGGAGGCGGATCATCGGCCTTTCATCGGAAGCGGTTTCTGCAGTTGGGAGGGTTTTCCCCCCTCTTTTCCCCTTGCTATGTGGAAGACACGGATCTCAGTTATCGTGCCTGGCGCCAAGGCTGGAAGGTTGTGCTGGCCGCCCGCAGCCGGGTTGTGCACAAGCATCGCAGCAGCTCTTCCGTCCTCTTTACCGAATCACAGATCAACCGATTAATAGAGGAGCGCAAGCTTTGGTATGTATGGAGAAATTATCCTCTCCGCAGACTTTACTCACATCTGCTTCTGCTTCCCCTGCACCTGAAGCCATCACACCTTTCAGTACTGAACTATCTGCAGTCACTCAGAAAGCTGCCAGCTATCCTTTCCTCTCGCCTGAACCAGCCGCCACGAGCGGTCTCTGATCAAACTCTGATCCAGTGGATCAGCCGGCCCCTGTCCTATCTGAATCATTTTTATCCCCGCCGCTCAGAAGCTTCCCAATCACTCCTTCGAATTCTCATCGTCAGCGCCTACCTGCCGTCTCTGGGCCAGCACGGCGGTGCCGGTCGAGTTTTTCAACTACTTCACAGGGTTTCCAAAAAACACCAGGTCAGCGTGGTTTCTTTTGTCGAATCGGTAGACGAGGTAACTTCACATCTTCTGCCCCACTGCAAGCGAGTGGAAACAGTTGATCGTGGCCAACACATACCGCTGTCCTACTTTCCTTACGAGCCCTTCGAGGAGTTTCACACACTGGAGTTTCGAGAGAAGCTGGAAGAGATCTTGACCGAAGAAGATTTCGACTTGGTACACTTCGAGTGGACGCAGATGGCCCAGTACGCTGACCTGTTTCAGTACACCCCCAAACTTCTGACGGAAATTGAAGTCAACTATGCAGCCCACCAGACTTTGTTGCCTCTGGAGCCGAATCCGCTCAAGAAACTTCGAAAGCTTTACAACATGTTGCAGACTTTATATCGGGAACTGGAACTGTGTCGAAGAGTGGATCAGGTGATCTGTGTGACCGATACAGATCGCAGTTATCTGGAGCGCTACCTGTATGGAAAGACACTTCCTGTCGTGAATACCGGGGTGGATACGGAGTTTTTCACCTGCAATGGCGCTCACCAGAGTGAGCCTGGAACGCTTCTCTATGTCGGTGCTTTCCGTCACCTCCCCAATGTGGATGCCATGCTTCACTTTTGTCATGAAATCTTTCCGCGAATTCTTGAAGAACGGCCTCAGACCCGACTATATATTGTCGGTTCCTCCCCCCCACGCTCCATTCAGGATTTGGGTTCCCACCCCCAGATCACAGTGACGGGTTATGTGGATGATATTCGTCCCTTCTACTGCAAGGCTCAAGTCTTTGTGGTGCCGCTACGAACCGGTGTGGGCATTCGAGGGAAGATTCTGGAAGGCTGGGCCAGTGGCAAAGCGGTAGTTGCCACCTCCCTGGCCTGCTCAGGTTTACGCGCCCTCCATGGAGAGAACGTCCTGGTCGCAGACCAGCCGGAGAATTTTGCCCAGTGGACGCTGGCCCTGCTGCGCAATCCGGAATACTGTCAAAAGCTGGGGGCGTCTGGCCGCCAGACAGCGGTCCAATACTACGATTGGAGTCTTCTCGGTGAAGAGATGATCAGGCTGTACGAATCAGCAGGTCTGCACAGACAAGACAATCACAGAGACTCTTCCTCAAGGGTATTTTGAGATGTCAAGCCAACCTGTCTTGGAAGTGCTGCTTTTGCAAACAGATCATCACGAGAAGACCACCCAGGCGATCTCCGTCATCCGGTCCCGGCAAGTGGCTCCCGATGCACGTATCTCGATTTTATGTCATCAGGATCTACTCCACGTCTTTGAAGGGATTCCGGAAGTGGAAGAAGTCTTCACCTATGATCCGAATAACCTCTACGGTGCATTGCGGGTGATCTGGCAGTTGGCCCGTAGCCGTTACGATGTGGTTGCGGCCCTGTTCTCAGAACAGCCCATCTTTCGAAAACAGAAACTCCTCTTTTTTCTCCTTCCGGCACAGAGGCACCTGGTCCTGCACGCCAATCTGGACTGTTTTTACCTGAATTGGCACACTTTCTGGTGGTTTCTGACCCGGCAAGCTGGGGGAATCATCTTCGTTTTTCGTAAGTTAATAAGGATATTCCTCTTCGTCCCCCGCTTTGCCTACCTGTTGATCTGGCTGACCCTGATGAACCTTACCAGAGCGAGAGGGCGCCCAGTCCATCGTGATCAATGAAATAGGGAATACGGGGTCCGTTCAAAAAGTGGCTGAGGGGCGGTCTATCGGCGGGATCGTTTCTTGCCTTCTACCTGCTCTAAAGGGTCAGGAGAGGAGTGAAAGTGGATCAATTTCCAATCACCCTCGTTCTTCTCCTGACGGTAAATCTCGGTCCAGCGACCATTCTGGCGCAGCAAGTCCCCGTTACGATGATAGGCCATCAAATACTGCGACGTCACCCAGGCCACCTCACCCTGAACCTCAATCTGGATGTTTGAGGTTAAAATGGAGACTTCCTTGATCTGACCAAAATATTGTTGAAGGGTGTTCTCAAAGGTCTTGAAATCAGAAAACCGTGGCGGTGGAACTGTATTGAAAACAATCACTTCTTCGGTGTAAAGGCCGCGAAGATTGTCTAGATTCTTCTCTTCCCAAGCCTTGACGTGCTGGCGATGCATCTTGAGCAGAGATTCTCTCGAATTGTTTCTCATCACCGGGGAAACTAGTTTATCAGAAAGCCGCCTCGGTAACAATTTCAGACCTGTACAGAGGCCGAAAGGAACTGCTATACATCATGTGAACTATTATATACATTCATTTAATTAGCTACTAAATAACGATTTTAATTTCCAGACCTGATCAGGACAAATTGAGCTATGTCAGTTGTCACCTGTCAGCTGTGAAGCGCCTCCAGTACCTGATCCACCATCTCCTGGGTGCCCAGCAGATGCCCCCCTTCGGTGGCAATATCGGGGGTGCGATACCCTCGCTCCAGAGTCTTTTCGATGGCGTATTCGATCTCTCTGCCGATGTCGTCTCGTCCCAGTGAATAGCGAAAAAGCAGCGCCACCGAGGCAATAGTGGCTAGAGGATTGGCCTTCTCCTGTCCGACGATATCGGGAGCGGTGCCGTGGACCGGCTCATACATGCCGATTCGCCCCTGGGCGCTCGATTCACCCAGGCTGGCCGAGGGGAGCATTCCAATCGAACCGGTCAGCATGGCCGCCTCATCACTCAGGATGTCTCCAAACAGATTGCTGGCCAGAAGCACATCGAAGTCCTTGGGTCTGGCGATGAGCTGCATGGCACAGTTGTCCACCAACATATGTTGAAGTGCCACTTTGGGAAAATCCGGTGACAGCTCTGACACTACAGTGCGCCAAAGCTGCGAGCTCTCCAGGACATTGGCTTTGTCCACGCTGGTAAGACGTTGCCTTCGCCCCTGGCTGGCCTCAAAGGCCACCCGTGCTATTCGCTCCACCTCGTAGTCGAAATAGACCTCGGTGTTGATGCCTACTCTTCCCTCTGCTCTGGTCTCTATTCCCCGCGGTTCTCCGAAATAGATTCCCCCGGTCAACTCTCGAACGATCAGAATATCGACTCCTTCAACAATACTGGCTTTGAGAGGGGAAGACTCTAATAGAGCAGCGTTGGTTCTCACCGGCCGCAGGTTGGCAAAGAGTCCCAGCTCTTTGCGCAACCGCAGCAGCGCCTGTTCCGGTCTCAGGTGGGGCGGATTGTTGTCGTACCGGTCATCTCCTACCGCACCGAGAAGTATGATTCTGGATGATTTGCAGGCCTCCAACACAAAATCAGGCAGCGGCTCTCCGTACTCCTCCAGAGCCTGACCGCCAATCTTGTATTCCTCAAGCTGGACATCGATCCCGTGCTTCGAAACGCACTCCTGAAAAACTCTTAAACTTGAAGATACGACCTCCTTACCTACCCCGTCCCCGGGAAGCGCCACTATGGTTAAACCCATCTAATCCTCCAAACAGATGCGAAACTGCCACAATCCCATCTACCTATCCACTATCGCAAATAACAGCTCCCTCATCTCGTTGCGCTAACCTCTGGTAAGACAGGGATTACACCTGCTGACAGCCAGAGCCGAGCCATCATAGCACACCCACTTGAGGAGGACAGGGCAAGCCCGCGCTCTGGTTTGGATCAATCGCTTTCACAGCAGCACTACACCTGCAAAAGTTTAACTTCATCGGCACAGGCGGTATCATAGGCAAGCCATGCAACACCCAGAACTGGCCGCCCCCATGATCAGTCGGGCGATGGAGAACTACCTCAAAACCATCTATCGGCTCACCACTGGAAACGACAAGGTCTCTACTTCTCGTCTGGCACAACAGTTGAACTGTTCTGCGGCAAGCGTGACCAACATGTTGCAGAAACTCTCCGACTTGAAACTCGTCAACTATGAACCGTACCAAGGGGTGACTCTTACCACCACCGGGAACAAGATTGCTTTGGAAACCATCCGACATCACCGTTTAATTGAGCTCTACCTGGCGGAAGTTCTAGGATACAGCTGGGACAAGGTCCATGACGAAGCAGAGGAACTTGAGCACGTCATTTCCGAAGAATTCGAGGAAAGAATTGACAGGGCTCTCGGCTATCCGACCCTGGACCCTCACGGCGCTCCTATTCCATCCAAAGATGGAGAAATTGAAAACCAGACCTCTAACTCCCTTTGGGACGCGGACGGCGGAGAAAGCGTAAAGGTGGGGCGTGTGAGTGATCGAAACCCTGAAGTCCTGCGTTATCTGGGTTCTATTGGTATCTTTCCTGATGCGAAGATCAGTGTAATCAGAAGGGCCCCCTTCAACGGACCTATTTACATCGAAATTGGAGACACTGAGCATACCTTAAGTGCAGAGCTAGCTAGACAGATCTTTGTCGTCCCGGGATGAATATTCCTCTGACGCATATTCGTTTCCTTGAACGTGCGCGTCTTCAGTTCGGCAGGAAGACAGGAATCATCGATGCTGACTCCTCCTGGACCTACCAAGAGTACGCCCAGCGCTGTCGCAGGTTGGCGAACCTCCTGCTTTCCTGGGATCTGAAGCCCTCTTCACGAGTCGCCTTTCTTTCCTACAACAGTTACCCACTACTGGAGGCCTACTACGGCGTAGTGATGGCTGGAGGGATTCTCCTGCCCCTCAATATTCGTTTGACCGCCAGCGACTTTCTCTTCATTCTCAATGACTGCCAGGCTGAGTTCCTCTTCTTCCATCCTGACTTCGCCAAAGATATTGAGGACATTCGGCCACAGCTCGAGAGTGTGACCAGATTCGTCCTGCTGGAGGCGCACAAGGAAACTGACTGGGCCGAGAGTCTGACCTATGATCAACTGCTGGAGTCCCAGTCGTCCGATCTGGACCTTCAGATCCTCAAAGTAGATGAAGATGCGACCGCTGAACTGTTCTATACGTCGGGAACTACTGATCGACCTAAAGGAGTCATGCTCACTCACAGAAACCTTTACCTTCACGCGCTGGAGACCATCATTGCCGAGAACATCAGAGAGACCGATGTTCGCTTGCACACCATTCCACTCTTTCATGTCAACGGATGGGGAACTCCTCAGTCTTTGATCTGCATGGGCGGGCAACATGTCCTCCTCAAGAGCTTTCATCCGAAAAAGGTCCTGCAGCAGATTACCCGTCACAAGGTAACCACCTTTTCTCTGGTTCCCACCATGGCCATTTCCCTTCTTAACTTCCCGACCCTTGCCGCTTATGACCTGTCCTCTGTTCGCCAGATCATGTTGGGAGGGTCAGCGGCCAGTCCTCAGCTTGTGCGGCAGTTGGAGAAGGCGTTTGATTGTCACTGCATGGCCAGCTACGGAATGACAGAGACATCACCTGTGTTGACCCTGTCTCTGCACAAGAGCCAGCTTTCTCTTACTGAGGAAGAACGATACCAACTCCAGTCGATGACCGGTTATCCCATCCCGGGAGCCGAAGTTAGGATCGTGGATGCCCAGGATCAGGAGCTTCCCTGGGATGGCAAGTCAGTTGGAGAAATAGTGGTCCAAGCCGATACGGTCATGGCCGGTTACTGGAATCGTCCGGAAGAGACAGAACAGAGCTTCCGCGGCGAATGGTTTCACACTGGGGACATGGCCACCATTGATCCCGATGGCTATGTTCTCATTGTGGACCGTAAAAAGGACGTCATCATCAGTGGCGGGGAAAACATCTCAAGCCTGGAAGTGGAAAAAGCCCTGTCAAGTCATCCCGCCATACTGGAATGTGCCGTCATTCCGATACCAGATCCCTCATGGGGAGAAACTGCCAGGGCTCTGGTTGTTTTGAAAAACAATCAGCAGGCCAGCGAGAAGGAACTCCGCGATCACTGTCGCGCACATCTCGCCAGCTTCAAGATTCCTGCCAGTTTTGAGTTTGTAGATACCCTGCCCAAAGGAGGCACCGGAAAAATTCTTAAAAGAGAATTGCGAAAGCAGTACAGGTCACACCAGGAAAAGAGCGCAGGTTGATGCAATGAGAGCAATGGCTCTTGAACAAGCCAACTCCATTGACCAGAGTCCCCTGCAGGAAAAAGACTGTCCTCAACCTGAGCCTCGTTCGGGTGAGGTCCGGATTCAGGTCCGGGCCTGCGGAATCTGCCGAACTGATCTGCATATTGTTGAAGGAGAACTTCCCGCTCGAAAACTCCCAGTGATACCCGGTCATCAAATCGTCGGCATCGTCCAGGCCCAGGGCCCTGATACAGGTAAGTTCCAGCAAGGCCAGCGCGTGGGAATCCCCTGGCTTCACCGTGCCTGCGGACACTGTCACTTCTGCCGGACCGAACGAGAAAACCTGTGTAAGCAGGCTGAATTCACAGGCTACACCGTTGACGGAGGTTATGCCGAGTACGCAGTCGCGCCGGAAGAGTTTGTCCACCCCATCCCGGAAGAGTTCTCCGATGCTGAGGCCACACCTCTTCTTTGTGCTGGATTCATCGGATATCGCTCACTGAAATTGAGCGAGGTTCGCCCCGGCCAACGGCTTGGGCTGTACGGATTCGGTCAGTCAGCCCACATCACGATCCAGGTGGCCTGCCACTGGGGATGTGAGACTTATGTTTTTACCCGTAGCAAACAACATCGCCAGTTGGCTCTCCAGCTGGGCGCCGTTTGGGCGGGAGGAGCAGAAGATACACCTCCTAAAACCGTTCACAGCGCTATTATCTTTGCCCCGGTCGGAAGTCTTGTTCCTCAGGCCCTTGGCATGCTGGAAAGAGGAGGAACCCTCGCCCTGGCGGGAATCCACATGAGTCCCATTCCATCACTGAATTATGCCTCCCTCTATCAGGAACGCACCCTTCGAAGTGCCACCAATCTTACTCGACAGGATGCCCGTGAACTTCTTCAGCTGGCGGGGGAGATTCCAATCCACACTCATGTCGAAAGCTTTCCGCTCAATCAGGCCAACCGGGCTCTTGGCAAGCTCAAGAACAGTGAAATCAATGGGGCTGCCGCCCTGCTTATTGAGTGAGCCGAAAACAACTGAAAAGTTGGCCGGCGGCCGCTGACAGCTAACAGCTGACAACTGACAGGGGAAGAAGCGACAACCCTCTGAATCCGTGTCAATTCGTGTTCGCTAATCCGTGTAATCCGTGATTAGACAACTGACAGAAGAATTGTTGCCAACCCTCTGAATCCGCGTCAATCCGTGATGACCGAATCCGTGTCTCCTGTTTGTGCCATACTCAGAGGGGAGCTTCAGATGGTCATTGTCATGCGGGCCAGTGCCTCATCCGAGCAGGTCGACCATGTGATGGAGCGCATCCGGTCGCTTGGCTACAAACCCCACCCGATCCACGGTGTTGAACGCACGGTTATTGGAGCTGTAGGGGATGAACGTGGAAAGAGCGTACTGGAAAGCCTTACCGGTTTTGAAGGTGTCGAAAGTGTCATCCCCATACTGAAACCGTTCAAACTAGCT
>JAUXKG010000010.1 GCA_030624355.1 Acidobacteriota bacterium | reverse complement strand
TAGGTTTTCTTCACTTCGCTCAGTGAAAGGTTTCTTCACTACGCTCAGATGAAGGCGGCGTGACGAAGTGCCGCAGGCGTACTCGTGCAGTACGCCGAGGAGTCCAAGGAAGCATAACGCGGTCAGCGTGGATGATTGCGGCACTGCAGTAGACAACTTATGCATTATCCGGGTTAGAGACCGTTCAACTTCAAAACCCCTCGGCCAGACTGTTGAACAGATCCACACCATTTCTGTAGGTGAAGTAGATTGAAACCAGGACAAGTACCAGCATGACTGTATTGCTGATCCAACCATTTTTGTATTTGCCCATCAAGCGTCTATCGTTGGTAATGAACAGTAGGGGGAGCGCTAGAACGGGAATGAGAATGACGACAACTGCATTGATGACCAACACCAACCAGACCGGACTCACATCGGTAAAAATGATGTAAAGCGGTGACAGGGAGCAAAAGGCAATCATCCACCGGTAAATCGGATCTCTGTTGGTGGGCTGGGTCTTCTCGTTCTCGCTCTTCGAAGGCCTTTTCAAGCCCGGCACAAAGGTTCGGCAGATATCCGTGAAAATCAGTACGAAACCGGTGTTGGCCCCGACAAAGGTAGAGAAAGTCGCTCCCCACAATCCCAGAGCAAAGACGAGCCATCCAACGACTCCCAGCGTGTCTGAGAAGATTCGGACCAGGTCGTCGGCATCTTCTATGTCGATCCCCATAGGATGGACTACTGCAGCCGCGGCGATCTGCAAGAGCACCCCCATGATAAACAGGCAGGCGACACCAAAACCCAAATCAAAGCGTTGTTGCTTCAGATAGGAGACGTCCCGCCAGCCCTTTTCCCGCAGGTAGTAGGCGTAGGTTAAATTGCCCATCGAGCCAGCTTCAGTCCCGACCAGTGCCATCAGCAGGAAAAAGACCCCGTACACACCTTGTGAGTCAGGAATGGTTGGAAGAAACATCCCTCGAGCAATCTGGGTGACATCAGGACTGGAGAGCCAGGCCGTCAGGATTAGCGAGCCCCCCATGAGGGTGATCAGAACCTTGCAAAAACGCTCAATTGCCTGGTAGCCGCCCCAGAACATCAGGGCAAATCCCAAACAGGCGAAAAAGAGCGACCAGATGGAAATGCTCCAATCTGTGGGCAGGTGAAACAACAAGTCGGCCGCACTGCCCATCATCAGAATCTGATATGAGCTGTAGAAGTGTCTGAGAACGACGATGGAAACTAAGACGACCCAGACTATCCACTTTCCCAGCCGGGCATAGCCGGTGAGAAGACTCTCTTCCGTTACCAGAACATATTTGGCGGAGGTGTTGACCCACACGAACCGAAAAAGAAGGGTCAGGGCCAGTGCCCAAATGAGGGTATAGCCGTAACTGGCTCCGGTTGCGGCGTTGGAAACAATATCTCCCGTTCCCTGAACCTGCGAAACGTAGACGATGCCAGGGCCGAGCAATGCAATTCGTCCCAAGAACGAAGATCGTTTTGAAGCAGGTTCCGGAATGGTTTCGTTTTTCGGCAATGTCCTGCTCGGAAGCGGGCTAGTCCGGCCCCATCGAAGCTCCGACCTCTCTCGCACCCGGTCGATTATGACCGGCTTTCTTGAGAATCAGAAGGGGTTGCTGAAGATTGGGTTCCAACCGGCTGTGGTGTGGGTGAAGAACGTGATCTTACTTGAAACGATAGACCAGCCGTCCTCTGGTCAAGTCATAGGGAGAAAGTTCAACTGTGACTTGGTCCCCTCGCAGGATCCGGATGTAGTGGCGACGCATTTTGCCGGAGATGTGAGCTAAAACGACGTGGCCGTTTTCAAGTTCAACCTTAAACTGGGTGTTGGGCAGCGCTTCAACGACAGTTCCATTCACTTCGATGGCGTCGGTGTTAGTAGGTCGGGCTTCTCTGGTGGTTGTTTGAGCGTTGCCCTTTTTTTTCCTTTTCTTCTTGTAGTACCGACGTCGTCGCTTGATGAGTCTTCTCCCTTACCGTTTCCCCGGTCAACCTTGCATCGCTGTGACGGGGCTTTATACCACTAAAGTAGCTTCCGGTGTCAAGGTCGGCCCGATTCAGCCTCCGGACAGACTCCAGACTCCTGCCCAAATGCGCGGACTTTCCTCATGACGTAAGTCTTGACATTCATGTGGCTTCCACCCTATCGTCACCCAAGATCCGTGCCCACTCGGTGGTGGTTCTGGCGGTCATGCTGGGTTGCAGTGGGCTGGACCCTTTTGCAAACCTGTTGGTATTGGGAGGACTCGGCCTTTCTCGTTCGATCGTCAATGCCTTCCATTCTTGCAGGGCCAGCCGTCTTGTTGACATGATTCTCATCGGTGAATAAGAGTGCACTGCCGATTGATTCCCGGAAAGGATACGGCCGCCTTGCGAAAGACTCCATATCCATCTCGTCTGGAGCCCCGTTTGAAACGAAACATCGTCAATATGGGTCTCATGTCGCGAGAGCAGATCGAGGAAGCGACGCGGAGGGTGCGGCGGGGAAAGGGTTTTCGGTGGCCTGAGTTTCTGGCTATGGGGCCAGGGGCTTTCATCGGTTCCTGGAATCCGCCTGCTTCCCGGGGTCTGGCGGAGTGGATGGCGGATCGAGCCAGGCATTTCGGTTGTCAACTGGAGGTGGCGGTAGAGGAACTGACGGACGGTTCCGGGAAGGTTGAATTCAACTGTGGTGACAAGGTAGCAGGCCGCCGATGGTCTCGGCTGGGTAGGGCCTACCGGGCCATTGAGCGTGCTTTTGGGGAAATCGTCCAGAGTGCTTGTCTGAATCTGAAGCTGGAACAATTGGAACCCCATGAAGAGGTGTTTGAGTGGGTGATCATTCGCACCGGGGACCGGACTCGCTTTTTGGAGCACTTGCGAGGTGAGCGCGAATGGCACAGCTTGCTGAGTCGTTCCTACCAGCTCTTCTCCGAGGCACAGCGGAGAGACGACCCTGAGGCTCAGTTGAGATTTGCCCGGAGGGGAGTGGTGGCTGGAGAATTTATGCGCCGCTGTGGTGGGGATTTCAGCCACCATACCATGCAGGTAGTCGAGATGTACGAGTTGCTCGGGAAGGGCTCGGCGGCAACCCGCTGGAGAAGATACGAGTACCAGCCATCCCGCGGTGTGATTTAACGACGGGAAACAGGCATTCAGGTGGGGAGGGTTCATCGCGAGCCGGTTGTGGCTTTGCAATAACAAGATTGCTAGAAAGGGGAAGGACATGGGGACGCCGAAGGTAACCATCTTCACAGCGACGACCTGAATGACGTGTCGTCGGTTGAAAGCGTGGCTTTCACAAAACTGTATCATTTTTGATGAGCGGACTGTCGATGAGGAGCCCTCGGCAGTAGATGAATTCAAGGCTCTGGGTTATCAGATGCTGCCCACTGCCGTGGTTGATGGGGTGGCGATTGCCGGGTTTCACAGCGAATGGAGCGACCGTATCAAGCAGTTGAAGGAATTGCTGGGTTTCGAAGATGAAGATGAAGATGAAGATGAAGATATAGATGAGTATGAATAGGTGGGTACCGAGAGGGATTCCACCCCTTACGGTTTGCTGACACCGGACTTGAAACAGACAAAGCTTTCGGACCTGCCAAGGACTTCGATCGGTGTGTCTGAACCGGCTTGGTCGACCAAGGTGTCAAAAGATTCCCTGTCCATGACCACCGCCCGGTTCTGACCCGACTTGAGCTTCTCCACTACTTCGTCCAAATCCGTCACCAGTTCTGTGTAACGGTTGGTGTACCAGAGAAGTTGGTTTTGATAGTTCCAATGAAGCTCCCCATAGGTATAGAGCAAGATGCGCCGGTCCCTATCGGTGTGAGCCTGGGCGACTGGCGCCAGTTGGCGGATATCGACGGCGCGCAGCTTGGTCATTGGAAACAGAATCATGTAGAACAGGACAACCCCTCCCAAAGAGTAGAGTATTTTGAAGCAGGTTGTTCTCCAGGCCGGTGAGATCCACAGGTCCAGAGGTATTGCTGAAAGAATGGCGAAGGCGGGAAAAACCGGCATGATGTAGCGCAACACTTTGGATTCGACCAGACTGAGCGGCAAAATAATACCAACAACCCAAATGACCAACAGGCCTGCCAGTGGGTCCCTGCGGATTATCATCGCTCGGACTTGAATGCCCAGTCCGATGAGCATGAAGGGCAGCCAGGGCCAGTAGAGTTTGAGCAGCAGGCGGGGATATTTGAGGGTGCTGAAAGCGGTCTGCCAGCTATCGGTGAAGCGGCTCGAAGAGACCTTGCCGGAGATGAAAGAGAAGTGGGAGGTAAAAAAATCGATTCCATGTAGCTGAGATTGTGAAACAAACCAAACTAGAGGCAGCGAAAACGCTATCAGTAGACCGGTGAGCAAATGGCGTGAACGGATCAATTCATATCGTTTGCTGACAACCAGATGGGTGATGCAGATTCCCACAGGCAGGATTCCCAGAATCGAACGGGTTAGGACAGCCAGGGCCACCGGCAAGCCGCAGAGTACAAGGTAACGGGGGTTGCGAAGTCCTTTGACGTAAAAGAACATCGCCAGGGCAAAGAAAAATGCATAAGGAATATCTGTCATGGCATGACCTGCATACTTCATAAAGTACTGGGTCGACATCAGGACAACCATGGCGAAAAGGGGTAGCCAGACTGAGTCGGCTAATTCCTTGGTAATGAAGTAAGTCAGCAGGATGGTCCCGAAGCCCAACAGCGCGACAGGAAATTTGGCTGCGAAATCATTGAAGCCAAACAGCTTCATTGAGATGGCCTCCAGCCAGATGAACACCGGTGGTGTTTCGAAGCTGTAGTGGCCGTTATACGGGATACTCCACCAGTTTCCAGTGAGGACCATCTCCTTACCTTGATGTGCGTACAGTGCATCGTCATATCCGCTTAAGTCTCCCTGGTGAGCCTTCACAAACAGAAACAAAAAGGAAAAGCAGGCCAGCAGGAGAAAGTGAGTGGTCAGGTGGGTGTTGTGGTTTGTCGGGTGACGGATGCCTTCAGCTGATGTACTCATTGTCACGACTCTCTCAGGTCGAACCCGTGATTCAAGGTTTGGAATATTTTCGAACTTGCTGTTCTTCTGTCCAACCATGAGACAGGCCTTCTGCCTGCCTCCGACCATTCTGAACCAACAGTATACGGCCATTTTCAGACAATCTACTGGCTTGCTTGCATCGGGGGGACTCGATTGAAAGCAATTCTAGAGTCTTGTATCCTCGTCGGTAAGGGGGGAGGTCCGTGAGTCGAACATCGGGAGAAGTCGGGCAGACAGCAGAATTGCCGATTTGGAACTCCTTTTTCCAATCGAACCGGACAGAGTAACCTCAATGGCCCCAAGATTCTCGCCATGAAGCTAAGGGACCTTTCCGTCATTCAATATCAGAACGTGAGCGCAACTTCTCACCTCAACAAGCTGTGGATCTCCGTCGGTGCTTTTCAGGAACAGACCCGGCACTTTGCGGAAAGTAATCTTCAATTTCTGTCCATCGATGAGGCGCTGGACTTTATGGAGAGAAAGAAAACCGTAACCGATGGACGACCCATCTCCCTGACCTTTGACAATGGTTATCAGGACTTCCAGGAGAACATCCTGCCGATCCTGTCAAAGCACCAGTGGCCAGCCACGCTGTTGATCAATCCCTCACGAGTGGGCAAGAGTGCAGAGATGGAGACCACGAAGGTGGAGTACCTCTCCTGGAACAGGCTGAGGGAGATGACGAAGAACAATATCACTATTGGTGCCTATGAAGATGATCACTGGAACATCAACAAGATTTCTCAAGAAGCGGTTCGTGACCACATCATTTCCTACAAGAAGATGTTGGAGGATGAATTAGGAGTGGAGATCCGCCATTTTGGTGTAAAGGAAGGTGTTCCCAGCCGCTCGATACGTGATCTTCTGGTGTCAGAGGGTTACCGAGCCTTTCTCACCCAGTGTCCCACCAACAGAAGACCGGATCACCATTCAGTGGGACGCATTCAGGTGGACGATGACGATTTCAACATCTTCTTGACCAAGATCTCCAAGACCTACCTGTTCTTCAAGGACAAGAGGAGTTGGAAGTACATACGGAAGTACCGACTGGACCGGCTGGCCCACAGAGTGTCTGAGATCTACGACAAATTGAGAGGGAAAAGTCCTGCCTGAGGCGTCTCCAGCACCTTTTCGAAATGCTTTGCACGGCTGGTTGACATAATAATATCAAATAGAGATACTATTATGGCATGATCGTAAACACACTCGCCCAGCATCGGCGCCGTCTGGGCTGGTCGCAGCGGGAACTGGCCGAGCATTCTGGATTGTCCAGAGCGGAGATCAGCGCCATTGAGACTGGCCGCGTGATCCCCTCAACCGCAGCCGCCCTATCTCTGGCTCGAGCCTTCGACTGCTCGGTGGAGGAACTTTTTGGCCTGGCGGACATAGACCCAGAGGGGTCGTCCTGGGCCTGGGCCCCAAGCCAGCCCAGCGGCCGGTTTTGGCAGGCAAGAGTGGGCGAAAGAAGCCTGCTGTGTCCAACAGAGTGGACCCCCGCAAGTACCCTGTGCCACCACGGTTTCTACCAGAATGATCGTGTCCGGTTGAACCGTCCCTGTGATCCCCGCCAGACGCTGGTGATTGCAGGATGTGATCCGGCTGTGGGTCTCCTGGCGTCCCATATAGAGTCAGTGAGCGACTTCCGTGTGCTGTCTTTGACCCGCTCCAGTGGCAAAGCCCTGGAATTGTTGGGACAGGGATTGGTTCATGCGGCCGGGCTACATTTCTCTGCCGAGTCCTCCCGGGGTGAGAACGCCACAGCCGCCCAAACCTTGCTGGGAGATAGGTTCCGTTTATTGCGAGTGGCCCGATGGGAGGAGGGTGTGGCGGTAGATCCTTCTCTTGGAGTGGGATCGATTGGGGCCGTTCTAGCTTCCGGTCTCCGCTGGGTTGGCCGGGAAGAGGGTTCCGGCGCTCGTGAGTGCCTGGATCAGATTCTGGAGCGGCGTCAAAGACCGGAAGGCTATCAATACCAGGCTCTCGACCACCATGGAGTGGCGGAAACCATACGAACCGGCTGGGCCCAGGCGGGCGTCTGCGTGCGGCTGTCTGCTGAGGAACGGGGTTTGCAGTTTTTGAAAGTAAGGGAGGAGAGCTACGATCTCTGTTTTCCTGCTGCAGAAGAGTCGGATCCGCGCATTCAGGCCCTGTTGAGGGCAGTTCGCTCCACCTCCTATCGGAGAGATCTGGAACAGCTTCCCGGTTACCATACAGGAAGCACCGGCGATTTACAGTAGCAATGCCGATCGATTGTGGATCCTGATGCCGCAGGGGAGTTGTGGAGGGAGAACCGTCCCATCCTGTTGGGAACCGATTTTTCTTCTATTTGCTCTACACGATGAGACCACCTGGAAGGGTCTGACTGATGGTCCTATTTAAGAAAACAACTGCAGCTTTTGTTCTCCTCTTTCTGCTGACGACCTCGGTCGCCTGCTCCGCTGGAGAGATGACTCCGGCCGCACCTTTCTTTTTTGCGGCCGCCAGCACAACCGATGCGGTTCGAGAAATTACCAACAGGTTTGAAGCCGAAAGTCAGATACCAGTCCGTTTGAACCTGGCTGCTTCATCTGCTTTGGCTCAACAGATTTTGGCTGGTGCTGGAGCTGATCTTTTCCTGTCTGCCAACACTAGATGGGTGGATGCATTGGTGCGGGAGGGTCTAGTGGAAAAACGCCGCAATCTCTTGGGGAACCAGTTGGTCATCATCGTCCCGGCTGGAGAGAGCACTCCTATTCAAGAAGTACGGAATTTGCTGGACAGTGAGATCAGTCGCATCAGCATTGCTGATCCGGAAGGGGTACCGGCAGGGATCTATGCCAAGCAGGCCCTGGTGCGGCTCGGCCTCTGGCAGTCACTGGAGCCAAAGGTGGTGCGGGGATTTGATGTTCGCCAGGTACTATTTTTTGTAGAGCGGGGGGACGCCCAAGCCGGTATCGTTTACGCGACCGATGCGACCATCTCGGAAGCGGTGCGACCCGTCCTGGAACTGGAGCCGGATCTGAGTGAACCGATCTGCTACCCGCTGGTTCTGATGAAATCTTCCAGCAGGGAAGCCGTGCTCCTTTTTGAACACCTGATTTCTCCAGACTCGCTCCGTACCTTCGGCAGGTACGGTTTTTCGGTACAGAAGAATAATATTTCCTGCACAGGTCAGGGTCGGTAACTTCGAGAAGCCATGTTGACAACCGAGGAATGGGAAGCGGTTTTGTTGAGCTTGAGAGTGGCCGGCGCTGCAGTGGTCATCAGTTTGCCATTGGCGATTGCTCTGGGATATTTTCTGGCGCGATGGAGATCTTCCAGTAAATGGGTTCTTGAGACTCTGATCAATCTGCCCCTGGTGCTGCCGCCGGTGGTCACCGGGTATCTGCTCCTGCTTCTTCTGGGCCGCAACGGACCCTTGGGCAACTTCTTGGAAAACACTCTGGGCTGGCGAGTGGTCTTCACCTGGCAAGGCGCGGCCCTGGCCGGAGCCATCGTCAGTTTTCCTCTCATGGTACGCACCATTCGCCTGGCTTTTAGGGGAGTCGACCGGCGTCTGGAGGAAGCCGCTCGTAGTCTTGGCAGCGGGCCGCTTGCCACATTCTGGCGTGTCAGTCTCCCGCTGGCGCTTCGGGGAGTGATAGCTGGTTCGGTACTGGGTTTTGCGCGGAACCTGGGAGAGTTCGGTGCCACCATCATGGTAGATGGGAACATCCCTGGAGTGACTCAAACCATCCCTTTGGCCATCTTCTCGCTGGTCCAGAGTCCGGGCGGTGTGAATCGCAGCGCTCGTCTGATAGTGGTGTCATTGCTACTGGCCTGTGCAACTTTGGCGGTCAGCGAAGCCCTGGAGCGGAGAGAGGAACGACGTGAACTATCTTAGCTTCCAGGCTCGCCACCGATACTCTGCCGGCTTTCAGCTCGATTTCTCGTTTGAGACCGACCAGCTGGTGACGGCCCTGTGTGGACCTTCGGGAAGTGGTAAGACCACGGTTCTGGAGATGATTGCGGGTTTGAAGCAACCCCAATTCGGACGGATAGAGGTCACTGGAAAGACAGTGCTGGACAGCCAGCAGGGAATTGCAGTCCCGGCGGAGCACCGCAGGATCGGTTTCGTCTTTCAGGATCGGCGTCTTTTTCCCCATTTGACTGTCCTCGGAAACCTGCGATTTGGTAAGAGAGGAAACGGGAATCAGGAGGGCGGAATCAGCTTCAATCGTCTGGTTGAAGTTCTGGATCTGGCTCACCTGCTGGATCGATATCCAGGAAACCTGTCAGGTGGCGAACAGCAGCGAGTGGCACTGGGAAGGGCCATGCTGATTCATCCGGACTTTCTGCTTTTGGATGAGCCCATGGTGGCTCTGGATGAATCTCTCAAGAATCGAATCAGCGAGTACATTGCACGTGTCATCAAAGAGTGGCAGATTCCCACTCTCATTGTGAGTCACGCCAGGGATCTGGTGGCCCAACTGGCCAGACGCACCATCCTGATGCGGCAAGGTCAGTTAGAAAAGAGGACAGAGTAGACTTCTACCGGCGGGCTCGCATCAGGAAGTAGAGCAGGGTGAGCAAGGTACTCACGGCGGCGGCAACATATGTGAGAGCGGCCGCATTCAGAATGCGATCCACTCCAACCCGCTCCTGAGGCACAATAATACCGTACTCCACGATTAAGGCTTTGGCTCGACTCGAGGCGTTAAATTCCACAGGAAGCGTCACGATTTGGAAAAACAGCACGGCTGAAAACAGGACTGCTCCCAAGAGAATCATGTTCGTCGAGGCCATGAAAGCTCCTATGACCATGACAAAATAGCCAATGCTCGAACCGATGTTGGCTGTCGGCACCAGGACGGAACGCAGCCAGAGCGGCGCATAATGCTGGGCATGTTGCAGAGCGTGGCCAGCTTCATGGGCTGCTATTCCAACTGCCGCGATCGATGAAGAATTGTAAACGCCATCAGAGAGCGCCAGGGTTTTCGTTAGAGGGTTGTAGTGGTCGGAAAGCTTGCCTTCGGTGCGAACAATCTTGACATCAGTGACCCCGGCCCTGCCGAGCAGTTCCGCTGCCGCCTCAGCCCCGGTGATTCCCCGTGAAGACCGGACCGAGGAGTACTTTTTGAAGCTGGTTTTGACTCTCCAGCTGGCCCACAGGGAAAGGGCCAGACCGGGAGCCATAAAAATCAGGTAAACGGGATCAAAGTACAACATAAATTCCTCTCCAAATTAGGATCTACAGGTACTTTTAGTGTAGCAGAAGAGCTCTCCCCTCATCTACTCTCGAGGAGGGAGTGCAGATACCCTGCTGCCTGCTCCGGAGGCTGGCGCTCAAGGTCGACCCTTCGGTTGGCTTCCCGCATCATCTCGTCATTGATGCTATTGACCAGTCTGGTGGCCACCTCGACCAAATTGGGTATTTTGGCTGCCCGTGGAGAAAAGAGCAAGATTGCATCGTAGGGGGGAAACACCCGCTTCGGATCTCTCAAGATGACGAGGTCGTAGGCGCCGATCCGACCATCAGTCGTGTAAGCGCCGATCACATCCACTTCGCCGTCGCGGACGGCACCGTACATGAATGTGGCGTCCATCCCCCGAGTGGACATATGCCCGAGTTGGTAGGCATCCCGCACAGTCACCCATTCGGGGCGTCCAAAGAACTCGGGATCACCGCCCAAAACCCAGTCCCCTGACTGTGCGGCCAGATCCTCGATGGATCGAATCCCAAGTGCTGTGCTGCGGTCCCGGCGCATGGCCAGACAGTAGGAATTGTCAAACCCCAACCGCCCGATGGTCAGCACGCCGTATTCCTCTTTTAAGTGCTTGGCGACGTCGATAAACAAGCCCGTTCGTTCCTGTGGCGTCTGCCGGTCTAAGATGGTTGTCCAAAGGGTACCCGTGTAATCGACATATAAATCTACGGTACTTCTGGCCAGGGCATCGAACAGGATCGTCGAGCCCATGTTTTGGATATTCTCGACCAAGGCTCCCTGCGACTCCAGTTGCCGCTTCAGGAGGTTGGCCAGGATGTATTGTTCGGTGAAGGCCTTGGAGCCTATTGTGACCCTCTGCCCGGCCAGCAACAGTTCATCGGCGGGCTGCAGGCTTTTTTGGACAGGGCGACCCGTGCCCAACCGGGACTGGGCGGGTCGTAGATGTCCATAGAGTACCGGAGCCATACCGGCGCCCAGCGCCACCAGCAGGATGAGCGCTCCCGCCAGTGTCAGAGACCGATCCCGCCTGCGTACCGCCACCTCCATCAACCGAATCACAGAATCCAGAAAAATAGCCAGCAGAGCGGCGAACACACAACCAAACAAAACGGATACCCAATTGCGTGTCTGCAGTCCGGCGAAGATGTAATTACCGAGACTGGCCGCCCCTATAGGGGTGGAGAGGGTGGCAGTGCCTACCACCCAAACCGCGGCCGTCCGGATGCCGGCAATAATAATTGGCAGGGCAAGAGGTATTTCCACCTGGAGCAGCAGCTGCCGCTCGGTCATGCCTACTCCTCGAGCGGCCTCGATGATGGCCGGATCCACTTCAGTCAGACCGGTAACGGTGTTTCGAAGCATGGGCAACATGCTGTACACGGTGAGTGCCAGGAAGGCGGGGAGAAACCCGATCATGCCTCCCAGCAAGGGCACCATCAGTGCCAAAAGAGCCATGCTGGGGATGGTTTGAGTCACGCTGGCTATTGCCAGAAACGTGCTTCTTAGCCGGGGCGAGCGGGAGGCCACTACCCCCAGGGGGACACTGATCACCAAACCCACGATGATAGCCGAGATTGACAGTATTAGATGCCCGCCCAACAGATCGGGAAGTTCCTGCAAACGAGCAATAAAGTTTTCTCTCATGGTGAAGGCAGATTCGGATTCTTGTCTTGGTGGATGAGGCTCTCCAGGATTTCGATGTGCCGTCGGGGAGTGGCCATCAACTCGGCAACGTAACCATCCTGTGGGTCTGAAAGCAGTTCTCCAGGTGTTCCCGATCGAAGTATCCGCCCATCACGCATGACAATGATGCGATCTGCCATCAGCAGAGCTTCGCCCACATCGTGGGTGACCATGACAACTGTCAGCTCGAACTTCCTGTGGATTTCGGCAAATTCCTGTTGTAGACGATCGCGAGTGACCGGGTCCAGAGCACCGAAAGGCTCATCCAGCAGCATGAGCGATGGACTGGCAGCCAGTGCACGTGCAAACCCTACGCGCTGTTGTTGGCCGCCGGACAATTCATCGGGAGTTCTCTGCCGGTAGTCACCGGGCGGAAGATGGACAAGGTCCAGAAGCTCGTCAACGCACTTGGTTATCTTTTCCTGCGGCCAACCCAGCAATCTGGGAGTAATACCGACGTTTTCGGCCACGGTCATGTGGGGGAACAAACCGATTCCCTGGAACACATATCCGATCGATCGACGCAGTTCCACGGTTCGGCTTTCCCTCACGTCCTGTCCGTTGACCTCGATGCGTCCCGAGGTCGGCTCGATCAGACGATTGATCATCTTGAGAAGAGTGGTCTTCCCGCAGCCCGACTCGCCCAACAGAACCACCAGCTCTCCTGCCTCTACAGAAAAACTCACCTGATCGACAGCCGGTCTCCCGCTGTTGTAGGATTTGCAAATCTTGTCGAGAATAACCAAGGTTGTCGGGTTGGCGGTTAGGGGTTCTCTGAGTGACTCCCGGTTGAAAAAATCGGAACGCCAGACGGGGCGCCTTCATCTGAGCCTGATGAAGAATCGAACCCGCTGCGGCTAGCTTGGCAATCATTTTCCAAGCACTTCTATCATTGATGTTACAGGACCTACGGCGCACATAGAAGTGCAAAATGGTCCCAGGGATTCGCCTTTGTGCACCCGAACCAGATTTGTTGCTCAAGAAATTGCCTCGACATCTTTGCCCATGATCGTCATTCTGAACATGTTGTGAAACTGATTGGACAGTGCAGGTAAGAGACTTTGGTTTGAAGAACTCGGGCGGGTGGTCCACAGGCTGGAGGAGGATGCTGGAGCGTACCAGATGCGGGAGACGCTGGGGGGTGATGGCGGGTCTGAGCCTGGCGCTGCTGATCGCTTTGAGAGGCGAGGTCGAGGGCCAGAGTGCGGCTGTCCAAGTCCCGCAAACCGGAACAGTGGCCGGCATCGTTGTGGCACGAGAGAGTGGGCAGGCGGTTGCCGACGCGACTGTTACCATCGAAGGAACAGTTCGCGTCTCTGTCACCAATGCGGTCGGACGCTTTCGGGTGGATGATGTGCCGGCGGGACAAGTGATTCTGGTGGTGCGGGCAGCGGGCTTTCTCGAACTGCGGGTTCCCGACCTGCAGGTCCAAGCGGATGAGATGGTACCGCTCAGGGTCGAGCTCGAGGTGACTCCGAATCTGATGGAGCACGTACAGGTGACCGCCACGAAGATTCCACTCGGTATCGGAGAGGTAGCAGCACAGACCGACATCGTGGACCGCGCGACAATCGATCGCCGAGGTGATCAGGAGCTGACACAGGCGATTGCTCATCTTCCTGGCGTCATCGTCAGCACCCAGGCTGGTTCTTTCGAGTCCGTCATGCTGCGCGGCCTGCCTCGAGACGGTAATGAATTCACCAGCACGCTGTTGCTTATCGACGGGGTGCCGCAGACCGACTCGCGCAACAGTGCCCGCGTGGTCAACTTGCCGATCCACGATGTCAGCAGTATTGAGGTGGTGCGCGGCCCCAACTCGGCCTTGTACGGACGGACAGCCATCGGGGGCGTTATTAATGTTCGTACTGCCGATCCGACGCCGGACCACCAGGTCGCTTTCGACCTTACGGGTGGCGAGTTTGGGCTGATAAAAGGCGTTGCCAAGGCCTCGGGACCATTGGGGGAGTGGGGCGGGTACTACCTCTCGGCCGCCGGCGGGCGCAACCACGGCTACTTTACTGGGCCTTTTGACTTTGCCGTCGACGAGACCACGCTGTTCGCTAAGCTTAGCTTCGTGCCGGATGCGAAATCGTTCGGCAGCATCAGTGTCAACCGCGTGCTGTCGGACAACAGCACGCCGACCAACGTACCAATCATAGATGGACAGTTGCTCAGCGATATTGACTCGCGCTTCGATCGGCTCACCAACCTTAACGTGCCCGGCCCGAACTATCATCAGAGCGAAGGGCGCGTCACGACGAACTACACTCGACAGCTCGCCGACTGGGCCACCATCGTCGGACTGTTCGGGTATCGGGCGATCCAGTACAAGTTCATCGACGATGGAGACGTGATCGGGGCACCCTTCGATCTTGCGGAAAACACGTTGACCATGTATCCCTTTGAGCTGCAGACCGATGAAGACATCTTCTATCAGGAACTGCGGTTCGAGGTGACCCCAAGACTGGAGCAGGTAAAGAGTTCTTTGATCGTGGGGGGATCGTACGAGTGGACCAATGGCTTCAGCGCCGGCAATTTGATCTACACGGATCCCGATACCTTGGGGTGGCCATTGAACTATCTGAATCCGGTGATTCCAGCGAAGGACGACTGGCGCTTCTTCCGCTTTGGCGGCAGCGACTACAGCGTGGGTATCACTGGACTCTTCGCTCAGTACATCGTTGAGCCGGCCAACCGCTGGATCTTCACAGCGGCCGGTCGTTACGATCGGCTCGCGCTGGACAACACGCTGACATTTGATGAGGGTCGTCCCAGGGTCCAGGATACCTTCGACGCCTTCAGCCCGAAGCTCAGCGCCACCTTCAAGCTGCTCGGCGCCGAAGGTGAAGGCGAACCGACCGTGAACGTGTACGGGACCTATTCTCAAGCCTTTCTTCCGCCGCGCCGACCCTCCCAGCTGAGGCCCAGCGACGTTCAGGTCGATTTGAGTCCTGAAGATATCGACAACTACGAAGTCGGGGTCAAGGGAAGCGTTCTTGACAATCGGCTCTCGTTCGAGGGGACCTATTTCTGGATGAGGCGTGATGGCATCATTACGACCGTGCGCCAGGGGCCATTCTTCCTTCCCACCAATGCTGGCGAGCACAAGTACAAGGGGTTTGAGACAGGCGTCAACTGGTTGCTGTCCCCTAAGTTGTCGGTCTATCTGAATGCGTCGTTTTACCAGAACCGCTTTGGCACCTTCGTGATCCAGTCCCCGGGAGGGGACACGGTGTTGACAGGAAATCGTCTTCCGATCGCACCGGACCGGGTGGTGAATGGCGGTACAATCTTCACTCCGGTATCGTTCATTGATGTCACCGTGGACGTCAAGCATGTCGGTGACGTGCAGGTCGACCAGGGGAATACCTTCAGATTGGACCCTTACACATTGTTTGACGCTGCTGTGTCCTGGCGGCGTGGTCCGGTGCGCCTGACGCTCTCGGCGCACAACCTTTTCAATGAGGAATATTTCTGGAACGGCGACATCTCTAATGGCGAGTCAGCCGATCCTGGGCGCCCCAGACAGGTTCTCGTCACCATGTCGCTACGATTCAAGTGAGCTGTTTCTGATGACTACGAGGTTGCTGGCGCCCGATTGGACCAGGGTGATCGTCTATACCCACCGTTGGCTGGGGATTGCCGGTGGTCTGTTCTTCGTGATGTGGTTTGTTTCAGGCATTGTGATGATGTATGCAAGGATGCCCGATCTGGCGTCCGAAGAGCGTATGATACGGCTTTCGGCTCTGGATCTGTCGAACGCGAGAGTCGGGCCCGCCGAGGCGGCGCGCCTTGTTGGGTTGTCGCCTGAGCGTGTACGAGTCGGCATGCTAGGCGACCGGCCGGTCTACCGCTTTGTTGAAGGCAACAAGTGGACCACAGTCTTTGCGGATAGCGGCCAACTCCTGGGCGGCTTGGCTCCTGGCGAGGCGGTGAGTCTGGCACGCCGCTTCGCTCCCGAGCACTCATCCACGATCAGGTATGACTCCTACCTGACGGATTCCGACCAGTGGACACTCCAGGTGAGCGCTCTCATGCCGGTGCATCGCATCGCATTCGGTGATTCTGAAGACACCTACCTGTACGTGTCCGATCGGACCGGTGAAGCGGTGATGAAAACCACACGCCGCAGCCGCCGGTGGGCCTACCTTGGTGCGGTACCGCACTGGATCTACTTCACATCTCTTCGGCGGCACGCCGCACTGTGGGCCAAGGTGGTTCTCTGGCTGTCAATCGCCGGATGTCTGTTGGCCCTCACGGGGCTGGGTTGGGGCCTCTGGCGCTATTCGCCAGCCAGTCGGCATCTCCTGAGAGGCATCAGTTCGCATTCTCCCTATACTGGCCTGGTGCGCTGGCACCATTACGCCGGACTAGTCTTCGGGCTCACAACCTTCACCTGGATATTGAGTGGTGGTCTTTCGCTGGACCCGTGGAACTGGCACCCCAGCACCTCACCCTCGCAGTGGCAGCGGGAGGCCGTCGCCGGCGGGTCGCTGCGCCTGAACGACCTGACAATGGCTCGAATGGATGACGGCTTGGCTGCGATCGCTTCTTCGTTTGCTCCAAAAGAGCTTGTGGTGGTTCAGTTCCAGGGAAAGCTGTTTCTGGTTGGCTTCGGAGTCCCATTGGCCGACCCGGCCAGTGAGCAGGCAAACACCGATCTCTCGCCGCTAGAGCATCGCCTGGTATCAGTCTTGGCATCCCAGAATGGCACCTTCACACGGTTTGATGATGACGCCATGCTTGCGGCGGCGCGAGCAGCCATGCCCGAAACCGTTGTCGAGGAGGCGGTGTGGCTCCAGCAATACGACTCCTACTACTACGACCGAGACGGCAGACGTCCCCTACCCGTGCTTCGCGTGCGCTACAGCGACTCGGCACACACATGGCTCTATCTAGACCCACAGCATGGAGTGATCGTGCACAAAGAGGAACAGCTCAGTCGCGCCAATCGCTGGTTGTATCACGGACTGCACAGTTTCGACTTTCCGTTCCTGTACTACCGGCGGCCGCTGTGGGATATCGTCGTGATCGTATTGTGCCTGGGCGGAATTGTTTTGAGTGCGGCCACGATGGTGCCGGCCTGGCAGCGTTTGAGCCGGCAGGCACAGCATTTGATACGGATTGGTCGTACTTCGAGACGGGATGATACGTCGTAACCATTCCCGAACTAGCGGTCTTTTGCCTTGCCACTCCAGAATGGAGTGTAGTATAAAGTTTCCAACCAGCCTGGAGGACATCTTCGAAATGACAAAGGAAAAAATTTCACGGCGCGGCTTTCTGGCGACGGGTCCTGCGGTAGCGGCCGGATCGGCGCTCTCCGCCCAGGAAACCGTCCCGCAGCACGGAACCCCACCCTCAGGGCTCGATCTTCGGGTCCGGTCCATAATCTCCGTGCTGACCAAGAAAGAGCTGATTGATCCCAAGGCTCTGGACAAGGTGCTTGAATTCTTCGAGACCAGAGTCGGCCCCCATCATGGTGCCCGGGTTGTGACCCGAGCCTGGCTGGATCCGGTGTTCAAAGAGAGCCTGCTGAAGGACGCCAACGCCGCCCTGGAGGACTTCGAATTACCGGGAGTCGGATCAGCCCACCTGGTAGCCATAGCCAACTCTGCCAAGGTGCACAACGTGGTCGTCTGCACTCTGTGCTCCTGCTACCCGTGGAGACTGCTGGGACTTCCCCCCACCTGGTATTTGGACTCGGCCTATCGATCCCGGGTTGTGTTCGATCCGCGCGGAGTGTTGGAGGAGTTCGGGCTGAGCCTGGTTGAGGATGTGGTAGT
>JAUXKG010000374.1 GCA_030624355.1 Acidobacteriota bacterium | reverse complement strand
TTGGGTTTTGGATCCCTGGATGGTGCGCACTGGCTCAGCATCGCCCGTCGCCGTCCTGGGATAAGTTCTAATCGAGGGCAGCTCAAAGCGTCCCTCTACTGAGGAGAGGTCAAGATCCAAGGGTTGACCCGAGTAATTGGTTCCACTGGCGAGAACCGCCTTCTCACTTTTCCAATTGCCGTGATTAGCCACCACCAGCTCATCATTCACATCATCCAGGGAGATTCCGTGAGGATCAGCCATACCCGTATGAGACCCAGTAATGACCCGTAGAGGCAGTTCCATCACTTGGGCCTCTCGCCGGTAGATGACCACACCCAAGGTCTGTACCGAGATAGCAACTTCATTGTAGGCCTGGCTGACAGAAACACCCCAAGCTCGGTGGGGGACGGCCAGGTTTCGCACCGGTTTTACATTACCGGCGGAATCGTAGGAGAACACCACCATGTTGTCCTCAGTGTCATTGTTCACAGAGTAGAACTCCCGGTGAACAGGATCCAACGCCACCCCGGTTATGAACCCAATCTGGGTGGCCGGTCCCATGACTTGTCCTAGCGGTTGGGTGGCTTCACCGGATTTGCTGTTGCCAAGCCGGTCGTAAATCAACATGCTCTTCCGGTTGCTGTCGCTCATCACGACCCGATTGTTTTCAGGGTCTACCGCAATCCCGTTGAAGGATGGATAAGGATCCATAATGTAGCGCACCGGCGCAATATCTCCACCGGGTATACCGGACAGATCTGCGTCTTGATCACCACTCAGCTCAGGGTACGCCAATGGGGACGCGCATGCGGAAAGAATGCCCCCGCCCGCCCACATGCTCCTGGCAGTAGCCGGCACCGAGGATAAGCGGGAAAGACTCTCCAGCTCTTTCCCTTCAGAGTTCTCCCGGCTCCCCCATGGTGGTCCTGCAAACAGAAGCAATGCAGCCATTGCACATGAGAGTACGATCCTGCGCCATAGACTGCGCTTAGATGAAGCTTTCATTTTTCTACCCCTTCCTTTCAGGCTGGCGTCTCGGGTTTCTTATTGAAGATACCACTGATAACCTAAAAAGTCGCTACTGGAGCTCTTGAAGTTTTACATCAGACACTTCATAGGTGTACTGCTCAGCTGGACGAAATCATCCACCCTGCCCGTGTTGAGCATCAAGCTGAGTCAGTTTCACCTACGGTAAGCTGGAAATTCTACATAGAGTTTATGGCCGAACCACTTGACCTCACTCTTCCGCTGTTTTCCAGTTTTGCTGCATCACTCTGAAAACTGACTTGACGGGGTGGGGGCGCCTGGTATGATTGATCGCCTTAATTAACTGGCACCGGCTACCCAGATCTCGTACAAGACAGTCACGATTTGTAAGAACCAGAATAGCAGAATAATCGAGGCCAAAATCGGTTTATGAGTGTGTAGGTTATTCGGCATGGTGAGTCTGAATTGAGCGAAAATTTAGGCGGCTGAAGGGGAGGAAACTGAACTGTGATGACAAGAACAGCAGGGGGCAAAGCGCTGGGCTGGGAGCGGGGCTTCCTGGGGCGATGGGCGCTGGCAGCCCAAGGCTTCGTTTTAACGCTGATCGCTGGGGGTCTGGCCTGCGGCCCACTGGAGGAAGTGCAGCAGCCATTCGACCTCACTGGAAGATCGCTGGCGGAAGCTGCCCAGGCAGAGGGCCGGGTCGTCTTCTATGCCAATCTCCCCCGCCACATTACCAGGCGCCTCACAGAGACTTTTCAGAGGCGTTACCCGGGAATTAAGGTCGAGTACACACAGACCCGTGCTGCCCTGAGCCTCGAGAAGATTCGTACTGAAGCTCGGATGGGCAGGCAGTTGGTCGATGTCATCAACGGAGGGGCAAACAACTTTGTAGAGGTTCTCAAGTTGGACGGACTGCTTCAGCCCTTCACACCCTCGAACACAAGCTTCCTTAAAGAAGAGCTTATCGATCCCGATGGATATTTGTGGCCAACCTATGTGAACCTTTACGGGATCCTTATCAATACCGACCTAGTGCCTCCTTCGCGCGAGCCCAAGAGTTGGGCCGACCTGCTGGACCCTGCATGGGTGGGACAGATTCTCATCGATGATCCGAGTACCACTATTGGCGGCGGTTTCACCTGGTTTGTCACTGTAGCCAGCCGGATGACCGACTTGGGTAGAGGCTTCCTGAAGCGGCTCGCCCTGCAAAAACCGACTTTCACCCGTCAGTATCTGGAGGCGGAAAAGGCTGTCGCGCGGGGCGAGTACGCCATATACCTGCCAGCTTTGGAAGCCTCCGTGGAAAGATTGAAGGGAGTGCCACTCAAGTGGATCGCACCCGCCGATGGGGTGATCGTTCTCCCCATTGCCTCGGCCCTCCTCAAAAATGCTCCACATCCCCATGCTGGCAAACTCTGGATCGATTTCCTGCTTACTGAAGATGCACAGCGGATTTTTTTGAATCAAGGCCTACCAGCGCGGAGCGGAGTGCCTCTGCCAAGACCCAGCCTGTCGATCGAGGACAAGAAGCTCTATTTTGTGAAAGGAGAGGAATACCGAAGAGGGCGTGAGTTCGTGACGCTGGTCAAGGAAATCTTCCCGTGAGCGAAGGCTGGAATCAGATACCAGTTCCAAAGGTCCGCCTCCGAAACGTTACCCGACGATTCGGGAGGATGCTGGCCGTTGATGACGTCAGCTTGGACGTCGCGGACGGGGAACTGCTCACCCTGCTGGGGCCCAGCGGCTGCGGCAAGACCACGACATTGAGGATCATCGCGGGCCTGGAGAAACAGGACCAGGGCGAGGTCTACCTCGAGGACCGGCTGGTCAGCTCGCCTTCTGAGGGGGTTCACCTCCAGCCAGAAAAGCGGGGAATCGGCATGGTTTTCCAGTCGTATGCCATCTGGCCACACATGACGGTTTTTGAAAACGTGGCCTATCCCTTGCGGGTGCGACGGCTCGACCGGCCATCCATTCAGGAAAAGGTGACCCGGGTTCTGGCCACCGTTGGACTGGCGGGCTTGGAGGGACGCATGGCAAGCCAACTCAGCGGCGGCCAACAGCAGCGTGTCGCTCTGGCACGAGCCATAGTATTCGAACCCACCCTGCTGCTCCTGGATGAGCCCTTGAGTAACTTGGATGCCAAGCTCCGCAACCGGATGCGATATGAGTTAAAAGAGTTGCAGCGGAGCCTTGGAATCACAACCGTCTACGTGACCCATGATCAGGCCGAGGCCATGATTCTGTCAGATCGTATCGTGGTGATGCACGAGGGACGCATCGAGCAAATTGCCCAACCCCAGGAGATTTATGAGCGGCCCGGTTCAAAAATGGTGGCTGATCTTGTCGGCTCAGCTCACTTCTTTTCCGCACATGTGGTGGGGCCCGCGGCCGATGAAGGATTGATCACCGTACGCTTGACTTCCGCGGACCTGTCACTGCGCTGCCGAGTGCCATCGCGGCCCCTACAAAAAGGGGAGCAGATTTTGCTCTGTATCCGTCCTGAACATATCCGGGTCTGCCGAGAATCTTCGCGCAGTGACGATCCGTGGGTTAGCCTGTGGTCCGGAACCGTCGACCAAGCGACATA
>JAUXKG010000130.1 GCA_030624355.1 Acidobacteriota bacterium | reverse complement strand
AAGCCGGCGTAAAGGCACGGGTGGACGGACTGTTTAGTCAGACAGTATACAACAACGAGAGACACAATCACGCACCCACCCAGGACTCAACACTCTAACGCAATAACCTGACAACCAAGACAGATGAGCGTGGATTTGAGCAGGTTGTTAAGCAACTGAACAAGTTGATCGATATAGTCAAGGTTATTCCCTATGATCCTTCTCAGCATGTGCTGCGAGAGATGGGATTGGTCCGGGTAGCTGTCAACGAAAGTCAGCGAGCAGAAGTTCTGACTCTCTCTGAGGTCTTCCGGGCTCGAGTGATCGATGTGAGTCCGAACAGCTATATTTTTGAAGTGACTGGACAGTCCGAGAAGATTGATGCTTTCTTGCAGAACATGCGGGTTTACGGAATTCGCGAAATCCATCGAACTGGCGAGCTTGTCCTGGACCGAGGAAGTGGAGAGAAGAAGAAAGGGTCACACAGTCCGACGCTCGAGAGCTTGGTCGAGGACGACAACCGGTCTGATACAGAAAAGTTGATATCAAAATCGGAGGTTAAAACGAATCATGGCTAAAGTGTTTTATGAAGAAGACGCCAATTTAGAAAATCTGACGGATAAGACGGTCGCAATAATTGGATATGGGAGCCAGGGTCACGCCCATGCCCTCAACCTGAAGGAAAACGGAGTCCAGGTGGTTGTGGGTCTGCATCCGGAGAGTAGCTCCCGTGAGAAGGCTGAGCAGGCCGGATTGCAAGTCGAAAACGTTTCTGAGGCTACTCAGAAGGCCGATCTCGTCATGATCCTGGTTCCCGATACAGTGCAGGCAAAACTATATAAGGAATCCATTGAACCCAACCTGATAGAAGGCAACACGCTAATGTTTGCCCACGGGTTCAATATTCACTTCGAGCAAATCGTCCCAGCGGAGTTTGTGGATGTCTCCATGATCGCCCCCAAGAGTCCCGGACACCGGCTGCGGGAACTCTTTCAGGAAGGTGTCGGAGTTCCGGCTCTTCTGGCTGTCCATCAGGACTATACCGGCAAGGCTATGGAGAATGCCCTGGCCTATGCCCGTGGACTGGGCTGCACTCGAGCCGGTGTCATTCTGACCACTTTCAAGGAAGAAACTGAGACAGACCTTTTCGGTGAGCAGGCTGTCTTGTGTGGTGGTGTAAGCACCCTGATTAAGAAGGGCTTCCAGACTCTGGTGGATGCTGGATACCAGCCAGAGATAGCTTATTTTGAATGTCTTCACGAACTGAAGTTGATTGTAGATTTGATCTATGAAGGCGGGTTGAGCTACATGCGCTATTCCGTAAGTGATACAGCCGAATATGGAGACTATGCCAGGGGCCCCCAGGTTTTGGACGAGAGTGTGGATGAGAATATGAAACGGGTTTTAAAGGATGTGCAGTCAGGAGATTTTGCCCGCGAATGGATCCGCGAAAACGAAGAAGGCCTACCTCAGATGACCCGATACCGGGAAGAGGACGCAGGGTTGCTGGTAGAAAAGGTTGGCCGCCAACTGCGCGAAATGATGCAGTCTCGATCCAGCAGCAAGGAGGGAGGCGAACTTTCGCCCTCAGTCTCAGGCTAGAAAACCATGAGTGATCAAATATTCATTTATGACTGCACTCTTCGCGATGGGACTCAGGGGGAAAATGTCTCTCTGAGTGTCGAAGACAAGATAAGGATCGCTCAGAGACTCGACGCTTTCGGCATCCATTACATCGAAGGAGGATGGCCTGGCTCCAACCCAAAGGATGCAGAGTTTTTCGAACGTCTCAAAACGCTTTCCTGGAAAAACAGTAGGATCGCGGCCTTTGGCAGTACTCGTCACTGGAAGAATCCGGTCGATCAGGATCCCAATCTCAGAGCGCTTCTTCAGGCGGAGACGCCAAGCGTTACCCTGGTGGGCAAGACTTGGGATTTCCACGTGGAGCGTGCTCTGGGCATTACCATAGAGCAAAACCTCCAAATAATAAGGGAAAGCATTGCCTACCTAAAGGAAAGAGGCAAAGAAGTCATTTTTGACGCCGAGCATTTTTTCGACGGGGCCAAAGCCAATCCAGAATACGCTACCGAGGTTGTCGAAACGGCATCAGTGGCGGGCGCTGACTGGATCGTTCTCTGTGATACTAATGGGGGAAACCTGCCGGAGACAATGACTCACTGGGTGGAGAAATTGGCTTCTAAATTTCCAGCCCTGGGCATTCATACTCACAATGATTGTGAGCTCGGGGTGGCTAACTCAATCGCGGCCGTGCAGGCCGGGGTTCGCATGGTTCAGGGAACAATGAATGGCTATGGAGAGCGAGCAGGTAATGCAAACCTCTGTTCGATCCTTCCGATTCTGGAATTGAAGCTCAATCGAAATTCCATAGGTCGCGAACGTCTGAAAGAACTGAGGTCAACTGCCTACTTTGTCAGTGAGACCGCCAACTTGATTCTTCCCAATAGCCTGCCCTTCGTGGGTAGAAGCTCCTTTGCCCACAAGGGTGGCCTGCATGTAAGTGCCATTCTGAAAGATCCAAGAACCTATGAACATGTGCAACCGGAGGACGTGGGAAACAACCGGCGCGTGCTGGTCTCAGATCTGTCAGGCCGGAGTAACCTGCTGTACAAGATTCGAGAGTTCGGCGATATGTCTTCCGAGGATCTGGATCTGAAATCCGTACTGCAGAGAATCAAAGAGTTGGAGTACGAAGGGTATCAGTTCGAAGGTGCCGAAGGGAGCTTGAAACTGCTGGTGCGTGAGTTCGGCAAACTCAAGAAGAATCCCTTTGACTTCAAAGGATTCCGAGTCTTGGTTGACCAGGACGTCAAGGGGCAGTTCGTGAGTGAAGCCACGGTGAAAATCAGTGTAAATGGAGTTGAGGAACACACTGCGTCGGATGGAAATGGGCCGGTTCACGCATTGGATTGTGCGATTAAGAAAGCTTTAATCCGCTTCTTTCCTGAAATCGAGGATCTTCGACTGATTGATTACAAAGTAAGAGTTTTGGATGCCAGAAGCGGTACCGGGGCCAAGGTCCGAGTCCTCATTCGATCCTCTGATGGTCACCAGTCGTGGAGCACGATTGGAGTTTCCAGCAATGTGATTGAGGCCAGCTGGAAGGCCATCATTGACAGTGTTCTTTACAAGCTGCTTTTCCGGGGCGAGGGATCAAAGCCGCCTACCGAGCTATTGAAGGCCAAGTCGTAAAAAGAGAGGGGACACAACAGGCTGTCCCTTTGTTTCTTACCAGGCCTTCTTCATCGCCTTTGACATTTCCCGGACACGATGCAGATGGATCAGCATGTTCTCTCCTTTGAGCTCCTCTAGTTGGATGGTGTGTTCGGATTTGAAGAAGTAACCCCTGATCCTGTGCTCGGCTTCTGAAATCTGCTCTCCCAGGTAGAGCCGATCCTCTGCAAAGCCCGAATCTATCGCATCAGGTCGGATTTGAGCTTTGAAGCTGTCTTTGCTCTTGAGTTCCGTGAAGACATAGCCGATCATGCTGCGCAGCGCCCCGGAGTCATCATGAATCTGTTCCAGTGACTTTCTCCACAACTCTTGAGCGTGTGAGCGACTCTGCTCCGTCGACCCTATGTGCAACCCTTGCGCCGCTCCTTCCAGCTGGCCAAAGTGAAGGCTCATGCTGTCCAACTTTTCGCGCAACTTTCGCAAGTAGTAATCAATTTGACGGTCCACAAAATGTTCAAGGAAGGTGGGTGTGCTGGGTATCCGTCTGTTGTGAAGGACACGCGCCTCATAGAACTGCTTGCGAAAATATTCTCTAAGAATTGGATTTTGGCGAGCCGGAAACTGTTCTTCCGGAACTTGGCCCAGTATCAGAGCACTAGCAAGAACAAAATGCAGGCAGCCAGCAGCAAGCGATAGACAACGAATACGAGATAGGTGCGCACCCGTAGAAACGAAAAAAAGTACTTGATACATAGGAAGCCGCTTATTGTTGAAGATAATACACCAGCTAAGAGTGTCACAGTAGAGATCATCTCCATATCTTGACCCTGCAGGAGACCGTAGAACCGAAAAGCAGTTGCGCCAGCAATGATCGGGGTACCAAGCAAGAAGGAAAAGTGAGCCGATTCAGCTCTGGACATTCCGAGAAATAGAGCGGCCGTTATTGTGACTCCCGACCGACTGACACCGGGCACCAATGCTACGGCTTGTGCGACTCCAATGACCAGGCCATCACGAAGTGAAAGACTCTCCAGGCTTCGCTTCTGTGACCCCCACCGATCAGCCGACCACAACAGCAAGCCAAAGGAGCCCAGAGTAAACGCAGTGACCACGGGACTGCGAAGCTGATGTTCAATGAAGTTTTCAAAAAAGATCCCAGCAGCAGCAGCCGGTATTGTGCCAATCAAGAGCGGCATAGCCAGGGAGTGCATGCTGTCAGACACACCAGGCCGAGTCATTCGAGTGAACATCTGGCGCATCATTTTAAGCCAGTCCTGATGAAAATAGATCACCATAGCCAGGAGGGTTCCCCCGTGGACGATGACATCAAAGGTCAACCCCATGGGCTCCCATCCCAGCACCCAGGGCACCAAAAGCAGATGACCAGAACTGCTTATTGGCAGAAACTCGGTGAGTCCCTGAATGATACCGAGAACGATTGCCTGTAACGTTTCCAGCGCTGCCATAACCGATCAATGGTCGAGGTTTGGAGGCCGATAGTCAAGCACTGCAGGATTGCTCACCCATGCTATACTGCACGGCATATGGCGAGCGTTAAAGGGTGAATCACGAACCGAGATTTAGTAGATGTTTACGATTCGAGATTTCTCACTTGGAATCCGTCATTCAGGGCTCCTATGGCTCATGAAACAATTCTCGTTCTCGATTTTGGATCACAATACACACAGCTGATAGCCCGCCGTATTCGGGAAGCGGGCGTCTACTCTGAGATTGTTCCCTATAGCCTTTCCTGGGAAGAAATCAAAGAACGTCACCCTAAGGGAATCGTATTGTCGGGAGGCCCGCAGTCGGTTTTTGAGTCAGATTCTCCTCATCCTGATCCAGAACTTTACGAATTTTCCGGCCCACTGCTTGGAATCTGTTACGGAATGCAGTTGTTGACTCATCATTTCGGTGGGGTAGTAGCCCCATCCAGTTGCCGAGAGTACGGAAGAGCACCACTGCAAAAAATGCTGAAAACTCCGCTGCTGGACGGTCTGCCCCGGGAGATAGAGGTCTGGATGAGTCACGCAGACCGTATTGAACAGGTTCCAGAGCAGTTTGAAGTGATCGCTCAAAGCGACAGTGCTCCAGCCGCTATGCAGCACTCGACGAAAACTATTTACGGTCTGCAATTTCATCCTGAGGTCGTTCACACCCCGCTTGGCAAGGACATCCTATCTAACTTTCTCTTCCCGATCTGTGGTTGTCAGGGAGACTGGTCAATGGAGTCCTTTGTTGAAGAGACGACCAAACAGATAGCGTCTCAACTTGGGGAAGACAAGGCGATATGCGGACTCTCAGGTGGTGTCGATTCCACGGTGGCTGCTCTACTGGTCCACCGGGCCATCGGCGATCGTTTGACCTGTATCTTTGTAGATAACGGTCTACTCCGCAAGAATGAGTTTTCCTCAGTGTTGGACACCGTCCGTGAGGAACTGAATTTGAACGTGGTAGGTGTGGACGCTCAACAGCGTTTTCTCGACCGGTTGCAGGGAGTGGAGGATCCCGAGCTCAAGAGAAGGATCATCGGAGAGGAGTTCATTCGAGTTTTTGAAGAAGAGGCGACAAGACTGGGTGAAATCGACTATCTCGTGCAAGGCACCCTTTACCCCGATGTTATCGAATCGATCCCTGTGAGGGGACCCTCGGCAGTGATCAAAACCCACCATAATGTGGGAGGGCTTCCCGAGAACATGTCACTTGATTTGGTAGAGCCTCTTCGAGAGCTCTTCAAAGACGAGGTGCGACGGGTAGCCAGGGAGATGGACGTTCCGGAAGATCTCGTTCACCGTCAACCCTTTCCCGGCCCGGGACTGGCTGTGCGGATCCTGGGAGAAGTGACCCAAGAACGGCTAGACACTCTTCGGGAGGCTGATGAGATCGTTGAGCAAGAGATCAAAGCTGCAGACTTGTATGCTAGCATCTGGCAGTCGTTTGCGGTCTTACTCCCTGTCAGGAGTGTAGGCGTGATGGGCGATGGAAGGACCTATGAGAACGTGATAGCGATTCGGGCTGTCCACAGCCTGGACGGCATGACTGCAGATTGGGTCCAGTTACCTGACGAACTGCTGAGAACCGTTTCTAATCGGATTGTGAACCAGGTTCAGGGGGTCAACCGGGTCGTTTACGATATTACTTCCAAACCACCCAGCACCATCGAGTGGGAATAACCCCAGCACTCCAAGAGGCATGATGTGCAGCCCATGACTCAATTTGCTCACCTTCATCTTCACAGCCATTACAGTCTTCTGGACGGAGCCAATCCGATCGAAGGCATAGTTCGCCGCGCTTCAGAAATGGGTATGCCGGCTCTGGCCTTGACCGATCATGGAAATCTTTTCGGAGCGGTTCAATTTCACGATACGGCGCTTAAGTATGGGGTCAAACCGATCATTGGTTGTGAGGTCTATGTGGCCCGTCAGGATCGTCGCTCCAAGAATGGAGGCTCCGATCAGAGCAATCACCTCGTCCTTCTGGCAGCTGATGCGACCGGCTATCACAACCTGGTAAAACTGGTGTCACTGGGCTATCTTGAAGGGTTCTACTATCGTCCCCGAATTGATTTGGAGCTTCTGGACCAACATTCGGAAGGCCTGATTGGTTTGTCTGCCTGCCTGAAGGGGAGCGTGGCATGGAACCTGGTTCAGGACCGCTACGAGGAGGCCCGTCAGGCGGCCGGACAACTGAGCGAAATCCTCGGTGCAGGACGCTTCTATTTAGAGATTCAAGATCATGGAATCGAAGAGCAGAAGAAAGCCAACTCAGGAATCCTCAAGTT
>JAUXKG010000137.1 GCA_030624355.1 Acidobacteriota bacterium | reverse complement strand
CCAGTCGGCGAACATCCCCAGTACCCTCTTGCGGCCCAGCGATGAGATTCTTCGGTTCATGTTGTAGCCGGCCTGTCCCGACTGAATACGCTGATCCCAGGCGGTGACTGTAGAGTCCAGATCAGTCAGACTGGCGGGCAGCTCGCGGGTGGCCTTGTTGCCCATCTGATGGCAGGTCAGGCAGCCGTCTGTCTTGACGTGTCTGATCCACTGGGCCTGGCTCTTTATGTTTTCTGAAATCCCGTTGCCCGAGGGGCCTGTGCCCGGGAATTCGTTCTTGTCGGGAATTTGGAGCAGGGAGTACCAGTAGTTGGCCGGGTAGTATTGAGCCGCCGCCTGCGGGTTGGGAGCTTCCATGGCGCTCAGGTCCAGGACCGTGCCTGGGGTAGTCTGGATCTTGGGCGAGTCCACCAGACCGTAGCCGCGCACCCATACACTGTAGGTGGCCTGGGGAAGATCGGGTACCAGGTAACGACCCTCATCATCGGTGACCACGATGCGGACGAACTTGGTCGGCAAGTCGGTGGTTTCCGCGATCACCCAGACGCCGCCTTCTGGCCCCTTCCCGCTGGTCACCACACCTCCCAGGTCGTCCTGGTCGATGGCAACCGTGTCGCCCCCCATTTGACAGGCACTCATCCCGGCCGGCAGCAGAGCCAAGCTGATCACCACCATGCCAAGGCCCAGCGCTCTTGTCGTACTCATGTCTTGTTACTCCAAGTCTGGAAGGTTATCGATTACGGATAGGCTCAATATAGCAACCGGGGACAGGCGGGTCCACAATAACCTTCTCCTGCGTTAAGAAAGGGACACTCTGGAAATCACCGCTGGCGAAGCGAAGTCAGAAGTTCGACTCGGAGGTCTGAGTTTCCGTGTTCTCCCGGTCCAGATCCCGGAGACGCCGGTAGGCAAGATAATACTTGTAGATATTGCCGACGTAGCGGATCGGCTCCTGCCCTACCTTGCTGGCCACCATGTATTCGACGTTTTGAAACCACTGGTTTGGGTCAAAGCCATAATCACCCGCTTGACGGCGCAGTCTAGCGATCCGGTTGGGCCCTGCATTGTAGCCGGCAAAGGCAAAAAGCAACCGGTTCACCTGGTCTAATTCCGGATCGTTGAAATACTTGTCGACCAGGTAACGCATGTACTTGATGCCTGCATGGATATTGGGTTCGGCCTGCTCGATGTCAGGAATAAAGATGGGGGAGCCTGCCGCCGTGCTGGGAAGTACTTGCATGATTCCGATAGCACCGACCCGGCTGCGGGCCTTCTGATCCAGAGCCGATTCCTGATAACCCTGAGCGATCAACATCAGGTAGTCGAAGTCGTACTGCTGTGCATATCGCTTGAAGAGTTCCATGACGGCCAGGTATTTCTTCCGCTCGCGGGTGGCTGAGGCGTTCAGGACCCAACCGGTGTTCTTGTAATATCGCTTGATGAGGATGTTTCCGAAGGTGGTGCCAATGCCGTGGGTCTTGTAAAAACCGTTGAGCTCGGCCAGCAGTTGAGGTGATTCCTTACGAATTGCAGCGCCGATCTCCCCCTTGTCCCGAACGGCCGCATCCGGGTGTATGGTGATTTTGGTGAAGACCTTGGCCCACAGCCACTCCAGTTTGTGGCTGTCGACGACGGTAGCGGGAAGCAGCCCGGCATTGACCATTTCGAGGATTCCTTCGTCCTGCAAATTCTCGGCGGCCTTGCCGACCAGCACCTCCTTCCTGCCAACCCGGCGGAAGCGATTGTTGAGCTGCAACAGGCTCTGGTAGTAGCTGCTGGAGGGACGGACCCAGACCTCCCGGCCCGAGAGATCATCCACCGACCGGATGGGAGCTGCACCCGGGCCGGTGACGACCAGCTCCCTGACGTTAGATATGGTGGGATTCGTAAAGTCCACCAGCTTCTGCCGTTCCGGGGTGATGGTCAGATTGCCTACCACCATGTCTCCCAGGCCGCCGATCAGGTAGGGGATCAGTTGGTCACGGCGAACCGGTATCACAATGACTCTGACTTTCTTTTTCTTCGATCGGAGTTTTTTGTTCAGATAGGCTTCCAGGGCCTGGGCGCCCTCGGCCGTCAATCCGCGCTCCCGACCTCCGTCCAGAAAATAGTGTGTCCTGCTGTAGGGCGTCAGCACACGGATGAAGTCGCGTTCGATCATGCCGTCCAGATCACCTGTCCACTTGGACACCTGATTGATTCGCAGCCAAGGGTCATCCAATTCGGTGATGTCCTGCAGCGGGTCCGCCAGGTCGTCTTCCCCTAGAGGCTCGACTGACTCCGGTGACTCGGAGCAGCCCCCGAAGAACAGGAGCAGTAAGATGAAAAACAACCCTGCTGTCCGGGTCCAGGGGGTATTCGAATTCCAAGGTGGATTCATTATCTTCTCTTCTTTCTTACGGGAGCTAGCTGTAGCTGAACAGCGATCCATAGTGGCGCTCCGGTGCCACGCCGATCAGCTTCAAGGTCGCCCACATGGTGGCTTGATTGGCTGCGATCACCGGCTTCCCCAGATCCCGTTCCAGGGGTTCTATGATCTCCAGAGTGCGCCACACATTGGCCGACAGCAGAATGGTATCCGCCTCCGGGTGATCGGCTTCTCTTCCGATCCGGTAAGCCACCGTGGGGGACATGTTGGTGATGGCCTGAGGATTGGCGCCTCGGGCCGTTGCTTCCTTGACCACCTTGAAGCCCACCTCGGGATGCTGAAGGTGATCCCTCACAATTTGGGTCAAAAAGGGCTTTGGAAAGGGATCCGCCAGCCCGATCTTTTCAGCGCCCACCGCCCTGAGAGCCTGCACAACAGCGGAGCCGGCAGTCAGGGCGGGGCAGCCCGCCCGGCTGGCCATGGTTTCCGTCAATCTCCTGTTGAACTCCACACTGGCCATACTGGCTGCATGGTGGGTGAAAACTACGACACTCGGCTGAAGACCGCTCAAATCGGAGGAGAGTCGACCGGCTGTCTTCTCGACTCGCTCCATGACCTCCGGGTCGTTGTAGATCGCCACCTTCTCGATCTTCTCCCTCGTTTTCGACTGGTCGTCTGCGGTGGTGTAGCTGCCCGTGCGGGCCGCATGCACCGACACGCCGGTGGGCGCCATCTTGTTAAACTCCGGTTCGCACACCGCATTGCGCTTTCCGACAATCACCGCAATGCGGCCTCTCCATCCGTACATGCCTGCTTCCTCCTAACCTGTCACTAACGGCCCTCTTCAATGTACCGGAGTCGGAACTCCTTGATTTCGCCGGATGCAGCCTTCAATCCAGCTAGTACATCCTGGAGGTCCGGTTCCTCTGTGATGAAGGTCGGTTTGATGCCGACAATGTTTTCATACTCTGTCAGGAACTCAGAGTCCCGACTCAAGGCCTGGAATGCGGACCGAAGGGCCTGCACCGCCGCCGCCGGCACCTGGGGAGGAAACAGGATCATCCGATAGGGTCTGGAGACCTGGAAGATCTGCCACAAGGGTCCCGAGGGCTCTTTTCCGGTCAGCTTCTTGACAAACTCGCGGGAGTTGTAAGCGGGAGCCAGTTGATCCAGCTGAATCGGGCTGTCGTACCAGATCGGGACTGCCTGACCCGTGTCTACCGCCACCGGCTTGACCCGGCTCAGGAAGAAGGCCGTACTCCCATCCACATAATCGATCTCCCGTCGCATAAAGGCCGCCAACAGGTCGGCTGATCCCGGGTAACCGGTAGCGTATCTGTAGTGGGCACCGACCAGATCCAGGAGTGCCCGAAACTTGAGGTCTTTGGTGTGATTGGCCCGAAATCCGCCCGCCACCCATTCCCTGGCCTTCAGGATGTCCTCGGGTTTTTCGATCCGGATACCCGGTGGAAGGACCGTCCTGATTGCACCCACTGAAACTATTGGGATGAAGACGACGGGAATGATTTCCGCCATGTTGGCACGCAAGCCCACCGTTTGCGGACTCCCCACATACCATTCCTGATACATGGCCACGGCCGCTTGAAAAAGGGCTACGGTCCCATCCCTGGCACTCCTCTCATAGAGCCGGTTCATGGCCAGCATACCCCCGGCACCGGCCCGGTTTTGCACGATCAGGATGGGGTTCCCCGCCAGATGTCTGGTCAAGTGTCGGGCATAGAGACGGCATTCGATGTCCGAAGGACCTCCCGCCGAGGTGGCGACCACGAAGGTCAGTGTCTTATTCTGGTAGAAGGGCTGGGCAACCGCCGCAGGGGTGAATCCTGCGGCAAAAACCAATGCCAGCATCATTGAGGTGAAGAAGATGGCCGTTCTCGGTGAAGAAGTCATGGTCCAGTCTGGATCATCATACCGCTGCTTTCTTCTATCAGAAACCTGAGTAAGAATACGGAAGCCAAAATGTTGTCTTACAACCTCAAGCTGCAGAATCGTTTGGCCCGCCGCACTGACGAATTAACTGCCTTCTACCTGTTGGCAGTGGCCGTTCTAGTATTGGCGTTTCGAGAACAGGTTCCCTATTGGCTGCCATGGCTGGGTCTTCACCTGGTGGGGGCGGTATTCTTTCTCCGGCTGCGCTCCGTTTCTCATCGGCGAAGCGCTGGGCAGTTTCTGCACGACTGGTATCCGGTTGTGCTCTACCCCTTGTTCTTTAAGGAGGTGGAGTTTTTGGCAGGGGTCTTCGGTTACTGGGGGCTCACTGGCCGGATTCAGTCTTTGGAAGCAGTTCTGTTCGGCGGGCAGCCCAGTCTCTACTTGAGCCAACAATGGAATTGGGTCCCTCTCTCGGAATACCTTCATTTCTGTTACTTCTTTTATATGATCATGGTGCCGATGGTGGGAGGCTATTGGTATGCCAGGCGGCAAAGAGTGGCCTTTCGGGAACTCATCCTCCTGCTCTCGGTGACCTTCTACAGCAGTTACCTCTTTTTTATTCTTTTCCCAGTGGATAGCCCTTTCTATCTGGCAGACCCTTTGGAGAGTCCGATGTCGGATCACTTTTTTTACAATCTCGTCCATGAGATTTCTTCCCGCGGGGGTGCCAGAGGGGGCGCCTTTCCCAGCACTCACGTGTCGGGTTCGGTGGTGCTGTGGCTGGTGGCCTGGAAACGGCAGAGGCGCCTGGCCCATCTGCTGACGCCGATCGTTCTGGGAGCCATTGTGGCCACCGTATATGGCCGCTTTCACTACGCTCTGGACGCAGTAGCGGGACTGGCGGTGGCCCTGCTGGTCTGGAGGATCGTGGATGGGCGATGGGCTCCTTGGGATGTGAATCATTCACCCGAGATTGATGATAGTATTGTGGAAACTTCTGCTGCTGCTGATGATCGTGAGGTACTCGTGAGGCACAAATGGACGATTACCCTGATTCTCCTCTTTGTGGCTTCCATGCTCACCTATCCCCGTTATGATGGTCTGCTGGCGGGTTGGCCACTCAATTTTCTTTTCGGAGTGGGAATCTGTGTGATCTATCTCCTGCTCTATGCCTTTTTCATTCGCCACAAGCTGGATGGTGAGGAGTAGTCCGACTTGTCGGTAGAGATTCTGGCTACCTACATCTTCTTTGCCTACCTGGGAGTGACCCTGTTTCTGGGCTGGCTGGGGCGGCGCAATATGCGAGGCTCTACCGTTCAGGAGTTCTACACCGCCGGGAAAAGCATGGGTCCCTGGCTGGGGATGGCCACTTACGGAGCCAGCAACTGGAGCGCCTTTACCTTCTTGGGCTCGGTGGGGATCTACTACACCCACGGCCTGGGCTATGCCGCTCTGCCAGTGGGAGAGATGTTTTTCCTGGGCATCCTGTTCCCCACCCTCGGTTACAAGATCTGGAAGTTTTCCCGCAGTCCTGAGGTGATCACCCTGACCGACATCGTGGCCCGCCGCTATGAGGAAGACCACTGGGTGCGGGCGATGTATGCCCTGACCAACATCATCTTCATGTTCTTTCTGATGGGGGTTCAGGTGGTGGGTATTGCCTACGTTGTAGAGAAGGTCACCGGCGGGATTATTTCCTACCGGGAGGCGGTCTTCATCGTGGCCTTTGTCCTGATTGTGTATCAGTCCCTGGGAGGGATGCGGGGAGTGGCCTATACCGACGCTCTTCAGCTGGTTCTCCTCACCCTGACACTGATCTGCGTGCTGGCCGCCATCCTGGCCCACTTCGACCTGACGGAGGTTTTCCGGCGGGTGGCGTCCGGTCCCAAGGCCGCCATCCTCTCGGCTCCGGGACCCGAGGGTGTCTGGAACCGTACCTACTGGAGTACTTCCTTCGTGGCTTTCGGCTTAGGCTGGTTCTTGTGGCCCCACCTGTGGGCTCGAATCATTGCCTCCCGGGAGAAAAGGAACCTGTGGACCATCCCCTTGGGAACCATCGTGGGGAAGGCGCTCTTCCTGGTTGTGATCACACCCCTGGTGGCCGTTGTGGCAGCCGATCTGTGGCCCACCGTGGAGGCTCTGGGCGATTATCGGCCCGACCAGATCATCATCCGCTTCATGCTGGAGTATCTGCCCCTGCCGCTGGCGGCCCTGATGCTGGCGGGGGTTTCGGCAGCCGCCATGTCCACCGTAGACTCTCTTTCCCTGGTCCTCTCCTCCATCGCCTTCCATGACCTTTACGAGCGGTTGCTGGGAACCCGGTTGAGCGAGCAGCGAAAGACGACCTGGGCCCGGATCGTGACGGCCCTTTTCCCGGCGTCGGCTACCCTGATTGCCCTGCACCCCCCGGGACTCATCGTGAGCTTGGTCATTGATACCTCCTATACCGCCTTTACCGCCCTGGCTCCCTCCGTCATCCTGGGCTTCTACTGGCCGAGGGCCTCCACCCAGGGGGCTCGCTGGTCGAT
>JAUXKG010000148.1 GCA_030624355.1 Acidobacteriota bacterium | reverse complement strand
GCCAGCATTATGCATAGATTTTCTACTGCTGTGCCGCAATCATCCACGCTGACTGCGTTGTGCTTCCTTGGGCTCCTCGGCGTGCTGCATGAGTACGCCTGCGGGGCCCTTCGTTGCACGCCTTGTCATCGCGGCGCTTTCACCACTTCGTGACAAGAACCTATGAATAATCCGGGCTAAACAACGCTGATGCAGTCGACCGCGCTCCCTGACAACCGGTCTAAACATCGACACTCCTCTTGCCAAGGCCAAGTAGATCAAAAGTCGATCATCAATCCGAAGATTCCCGAAAGTAAGGACAGAGATCAGCAAACACACACTGTTCGCACCTAGGCTTCTGGGCTTTACAGATCTGCCGCCCATGATGAATGAGCTGGTGAGACAGATTGATCCAATGGTCCTGGGGAATCTTGCTCATCAGATCCTGTTCAATCTTGACCGGATCATTGTGGTTGCTCAGACCCAGACGTCCGCTTAGACGCCTGACATGGGTGTCCACAACTACACCGCTAGCCACTCCAAAAGCGGTACCCTGAACAACGTTTGCGGTCTTGCGGGCCACTCCGGGCAGCTGCAAAAGCTTCTCCATTGTTCCTGGAACCTCTCCGTTGAACTCCCTTGATATTTTCTTGGCTGCAGCTATCAGGTTTTTGGCTTTGTTTCGAAAGAAACCGGTACTGTGGATGATTTCCTGTAACTCATCTGATTCCGCCTGGGCCAGCGCTTCCGGTGATGGGTAACGTTCGAACAGAGCGGGAGTGACCTTATTGACTCGCACGTCGGTGCACTGAGCGGAGAGAACCGTCGCCACCAGCAGTTGGTAGGGGTTCTCGTGTCGCAGAGCGCAGTTGACGTCAGGATAGGTTTGATCCAATCGGGCCAGAATCTCTGAGGTCCGACGTTTTTCCCTTTCGTCCTTGCGGGCAATCGCTTTCTTTGCCGACATAGTCGCTATCATACCATTCGATAAGTCCAGGCTAGGAGTCTGTCCTAGCCTGGGAGTTGGAAAGAAAGGAGGGGGACAGTCTTTAGCCCATTTTCGATTGACGATTTTCGAATGCTCGAACACATCACAATCGTCAATCGAAAATCGGTATGGACAAGTGCGCGGGTCACTCGATCCAGGGGAGTAGAAACCTCATCCTCAGAAATGAGCGGCTGCGGAAACCCTCAAAACTTCTTGTGGAAGACCACGTTTTGACTGGGCACCTGTTCCCTTCCTGCCGCAGACGGGGATTTTCTCTTCCTGAACCCCAACACCATTGCAACCAGCACGACTGCCACTACTGCTCCCGCCAGCGCCGACATCGGAGAGAAGGTTTGGCGCAAACGCGGCCACAACTTGTTCGAACCGACTGTGAACTCCTGGGTCCCCAGAAACAGTTTTTTGCCGTCTTTATTGACCAGATTGACGAACAGCGAGACCGGCTCCGGTTGGGAGATCTCACCCTGAAACAACCACGTCCACTCGATGCTCTCTCTGGGTTTTACACTTTGCAGGGATTCATTCTTCACCAGAACCACCTGCAAGTCACCAGACGTTGTCTTCCATTGGGTTTCTATTTTCAGATCCTCGCCCAGCAGCTCGTGCAGCCTTCGCTCCTCTTCCGAAAACTTGACGGTATTCGGGGAATCGGCAGAAAATCGAAGCTGGTAGGAGGTCCCCACCTGCTCGGGAACTTTCATTTCAAATGTCCCCAGTCTCTGGCTAAGTAGATAAAGGTCAGCCACTCGAAAGGCATCTTCTTGCCGCTTCTCCAGTCTCTCCTCCAGACGCAATGCACTACTCACATCGTTGACACTCTCGAGGGATTCCTTGGCTCGTTTGGTTTCGATGTAGCGAGCCTCGAGTCCCTTCCTGTTCGAGGTCAGAGCGGTAACATCGTCCCACAGGCTCTTCTTTTCATCCTGGGTGCGCTTCAGATCTGAGGAGAGTTTCTTCGTCTCGCTCTGAAACTCCATCGCTCGCTTTTGGGCCCGCTCAAGCTTGGTGGAGAGCTCGTCACGCTGCTTTTTTACCCAGTTGATCCCTGATTTCAGGTCTTCGATCTGCTTGCCCAGATTGCCCATGTGCTTCAGCTGATCTTCATACCCCTGCCTGCTCCTTTGAAATTGATCGGTCTGGAGCTCCAAAGACCTGGTCTTGTCCTGCAACTGCCCCTGTTGCTCAGCCAGCTTGGAAACCGTCTCCCTGGCTTGATCCAGCTCCAGTGTTCGGCGCTCGATCTCCGACTGCAGTTGCTCTCGAGCGCTGGTTTCCCTCTGCAGATCCGCCTGCGCCTGCTCAAGCTTTTTCTGGGTCTGAACCGCCTTCCCTTGCAGCTCACGATAGGCAGGAATTCTGTCTGTGACGGCCTCAATCACGGACTCGTTCGAGGTATCACCAGAAACCACAATCCGTTTGACAAATTCATCGAACTGACTGTGGATAAATTCCTCCTTCGCCGACTCAATATCAGAATAGGTTAGTCCCTCGGTGAAGGTCGCCTGCAAGGCCTCGTCAAAAGCCGCTCTTTGCGCGAAGTTGGCTCGAAGCTCGACGGGAAAATCAAACTCGATTTCAACCTCCCTGCTCAGATTGGTGGAGGCGACCTTGAACCGAATCGAGCGAGACTTGAAGTCCAGGTTGGTAATGCGTACTTGGTCTCCGACTTTAAAGTAAAGAGGCCCGCCAACTGTCTGAACCAGATTGGGTCCCGAGTCTCTCACGTGAACAACCTGCCTCTGCCCACGCACCGGAATCTTCAGGAACATCGCTCTGTTTTCATAGTTTTGGGTATACCACTGTTTGATGTCGCGTCGTACGCCTCCATAAACCCAACAACTAAGGCTCACGAAAAGTACGAGCAGTTCAAACCAGTGCCAGCGTACCTTCTTCATCTTCGTAAATCTCCTAATCTTATGATTTTAACACATTACAAGGATATCGCAGTGCGACAGAAGGTATAATAAATGGCCTCGAAAAATGAGCAAGAGTCTGGTAGTCAACGAAATCTTCTTCAACATCCAAGGGGAATCCAGCTACACTGGCAGACCCTGTGCCTTTCTGCGACTCGCTCATTGCAATCTGCGCTGCACTTACTGTGACACCGAATATGCCTTTGAAGAGGGACAGCCGATGTCCACCAGCGAGATCAGACAACGGCTCAACAACTACCCGACTGATCTGGTGGAGATCACGGGTGGGGAACCCCTGCTCCAGGAGGGAGTCTTTCCCCTGATGACGGAACTGCTGGATGACGGCAAAACAGTTCTGATTGAGACCGGCGGAAGCATCGACATTCGTGAGGTGGATTCACGCGCTGTCCTGATTTACGACATCAAGTGTCCAACCAGCGGAATGGCGAAGAAAAATCGTTGGGGAAACCTGGCCCACCTGAGACCGCAAGATGAGGTCAAATTTGTGGTTGGATCGCGTCAGGACTACGACTGGGCGAGAGCCAAGATTGACCAATTCTGTCTCGACAAAGAGCATACGGTCCTGTTTTCCCCCGTATGGGATGAACTCAATCCCTCTCAACTGGCCAATTGGATCCTGGAGGACGGTCTTTCCGCTCGTTTACAGGTCCAACTGCACAAGATCCTGTGGGGAGCAGAAGCACGAGGAGTTTAAACCAATCCGACTTTCAAGATTCAGAATCTGACAGTCTTCCAGTCTGCCGCAGGGCCTCATAAACCACGATAGACACCGCATTGGAGAGATTCAGACTGCGCACCTCGGGATGACGAATTGGTATGCGCCATACTCGATCTGAATATTGTTCAAGGACCCATGCTGGAAGCCCGTTGGTTTCACTGCCAAAAACCAGAAAGTCTCCTTCTTGAAAACGGGCCTGAACATAGGCTCTTTTTCCTTTTGTGGAGAAGAAGAACAGTCGAGTGGACTGAACCCCTTTCAAGAACTGTTCCAGAGAGCCGTGGCGCTCGATCTGAACATACTCCCAGTAATCCAATCCAGCTCGCTTGACCTGGCTATCAGTAATGCTGAAACCCAGACTGCCTACCAGATGAAGAGGCAGCTTAGTTGCCGCACAGAGACGAGCTATGTTGCCTGTGTTGGGTGGAATCTGTGGCTCTACCAAAACAACATGCATGATGACCAGAAGCTTCCTTAGCCCGGATTATGCATAAGTTGTCTACTGCAGTGCCGCAATCATCCACGCTGACCGCGTTGTGCTTCCTTGGGCTCCTCGTCGTACTGCACGAGTACGCCTGCGGGGCCCTTCGTTGCACGCCTTGTCATCGCGGCGCCTGCAGCACTTCGTCACGAAAACCTATGCATAATCCGGGCTAGCAATACTTGAGGCAGGAAAAAACCGAGGCCTGCCTCAACAAACGGCTATTCCATCCTTTTTGTCGAGTTCTCTTTTTCCCCAAGCGCCCTTCTCTTTTTGTCAAAGACTTCAGTGATCCTATTCTCCAAGATCTGATTCGAATCGAAGCCTTCCAGTTTCAGAATCTCGGGAGCGTTCCTCTCCAGAGCGGCCTGGGGCACTAAACCCACAATCTCGCTTGAGAGGACATCGGTCTCGAGTCGCCGGGCTTCTCGTTGCACGCCCTCAAAGACCCTTGACAAGGAAGTCTGTTGGTAATCGGCTACATTCATTGAAACCTGAGCCAGATCCCTGTAGCCGATATAAAACCCGAGAGCCTTGACCCCAGGCAAGCCTCCGGAGCTCTCCCGAATCCGGACAGCGATCCTTCGAGCCACTTCTAACTCAGAGGTGTCCAAGAAAATGTTATAGGCAATCAAGATAGGACGGGCTCCAACAGCAACGGCTCCGGCGGTAGGATGAAGACGGTTGCTGCCATAGTCTGGCTGTCGAGCGGGGTCTGAAACCACCTGATCAGATAGGCCTTCAAACTCCCCTCTGCGAATCGAAGAAAGATCCCTTCCGCCGGCCCGGATGGCTGCCTCTGCGTATAGATAGGCGGGAACATGCAAATCACCGGCTATTCTGCGGGCCAAGCGATGAGCAATTTGCACACAATCGTGCATGTTGACCCCCTGAAGGGGAACAAACGGGATCACATCGACAGCCCCGATGCGGGGATGAACTCCTTTGTGTACCCGCAGATCAATCAGTTGGACTGCCTTTTCCCCAGCTCTGAAGGCTGCCTCAATAATTGCATTCTGGTTTCCAATGAAGGTGAACACGGTCCGATGATGGGCAGGATCGGCCGAGTAACCAAGCAAAAAAGCCTCAGGAGTGTCTTCGATTTGCCCGGCGATGGCTTCCAGCTTTGTCTTATCCCGACCTTCGCTGACGTTCATGGCGCACTCAACGACTTCTTTCATAGGCTCGCCTTCCAACAACTGGCCCGCCGACACTTCACCTCTCTTTGCTCGGCAATTCATCAAACAGCAGATCGGTAATCTGAAGCCCTTTCGTTCCCACCACTCGAACCTGATATCGGTTGGCAACCAGCACTTCGTCCCCTACCTGGGCAGTTCGTCCCAAAAGCATCATGACGTGGCCAGCGATCGTGTCATTTTCTTCGTCATCCAGGAGAAAGGATAGCTCCTGTTCGATGTCTCTCAGCAGGCTCCTTCCGTGGATAGCGTACTGCTGTTCACCGATTTTTTGAATCATGGGCGGCGGCATTTCAACATCGAACTCATCCTGAATCTCACCAACCAGCTCTTCCAGAATATCTTCCAGAGTGACAATCCCCATCGTGGCTCCGTGTTCATTCACCACTACGGCCAAATGACTTCGGGCCTGCCGGAATTCCGTCAGCAGGAACTTGATGTACTTGCTATCGGGCACAAACCGAACGGGTCTTATGACTGCCTCCAGAGTAAACTCCTGTCCCATCTGCCGGTGCCTCCAAAAGAGATCCTTGACGTGAACAATTCCAATCACCTTGTCCAGTGACCCATCGCAGAGAGGGTAACGAGTGTGCTTATGTTCCCGGGCGTGATTCAGGTTCTCCTCCACACTTTTCTGCATATTGAGAAAGGCCACCTCAACGGAGGGCACCATAACCTGGCGAACGGAACGATCTCCAAAGTCGAAAACCCTCTCCAGAAGTCTCCTTTCGTCACGATCGAGCACCCCTTTCTCCTGAGAGTCGGTCAGGATCAAGCGAAGTTCCTCCTCGGAATGAGCCCGATCCGCCTCCGACAGGGGAACGATACCCAGCAATCGCAAGAAAACAGTGGCGGATCCATTCAGTGCCCAGGTGAAGGGATACAGGATCCTGTAAAACACATCGAGGGGAACAGCCGACCAAAGAAGAACTGTCTCAGGCCTTTGAATTGCCATCGACTTGGGAGCCAGCTCACCTAGTACGATGTGCAGAAAGGTGATGAACAGGAAGGCACAGGAGACTGCCAGGGTGTGCGTCAACACAGGGCCAAAATTTCCCAGATGATGAAACATCGGTTCAAAAAGGCCGGCGAAGGCAGGTTCACCGATCCAACCCAGGCCCAGACTGGCTATCGTTATTCCCAGCTGGGTGGCAGAGAGATACTCATCCATCTTTTTGATCACAGACTGTGCCCGACGAG
>JAUXKG010000377.1 GCA_030624355.1 Acidobacteriota bacterium | reverse complement strand
GTCTTTTACGGCAAAGTCAAAAGCTATGACTTTGAGGCCATCAAAGACCGTCCCGGCCTGCATTCGGCAGTGGCCTTTGGGCTAGACGACAGCATTGAACACGGCGTGGCGGTGATCGCCGACAGCTACTGGCGGGCCAAGACCGCCCTGGATGCCCTGCCGACAGAGTGGGAGCCGGGTGAGCACGCCAGTGCCAATTCGGAGGATTTCTTCCAGATGGCTCGGGAAGCCCTGGAGGAGCCGGGCACCGAGGTGGTGAACAAGGGGGATGCCATGGGGGCCATGAAGGACGTCTCCCAGGTGGTGGACGCCATCTATGAACTTCCCTACCTGGATCATGCTCCCATGGAGCCGCTGAACTGCACCGTCCGCATCACACAGGATCGAGTGGATGTGTGGGCGGGTACCCAACATCCCGACCGCAACCTGCTGTCGGTCGAGGAGCTGACCGGTGTTTCCAGAGAGCGGGTGTTCCTCCACAACTGCTTTATCGGAGGAGGGTTCGGCCGCCGTATCTATGGTGATGAGATCCGCCAGGCCGTAGCCATCGCCAAGCAGGTCAACCGACCCGTCAAGGTCATCTGGAGCCGGGAGGAGACCACCCGCCACGGAGCCTACCGGCCCATGAGGGTGGCAAAATTTCAAGCCGGACTCGGTCGAGATGGAGAACCGGTGGCTTATTTTAACCGCATAATCGGCATCAACCAGAGGATGCCCAACAACAACGACCAAACCGTCCGGGGTTTGCACGAGCTGCCCTACGCCATCCCCAATCAGCTGGTGGACTATCACCACCAAACCACCCACGTTCCCACCGGCGCCTGGACTTCAGTGGGACGATCTCAGAATGACTTTTTTCTGGAAAGCTTCATTGACGAGATGGCCCATGCCGCGGGCCGGGATCCCTATCAGTACCGGCGTCATCTTCTGGAAGCCAATCCCGGCTTCAGGCAGCACAAGCGCTGGATACAGGCTTTGGATGTGGCTGCCGAGAAGTCCGGCTGGGGCAAGGGTTTGCCTTCCGGCACCGGACTGGGCATAGCCATCGGTGACAGTCGACGGACCACCCGCCCCGATATCGGCATTTGCGCATTAGTGGCCCGCGTTTCTGTCACTGGTCAGGGAAAACTCTCAGTGGAGCGAGTCGATGTGGCCTTTGACACAGGTCCCTTTTTGGTGAATCCGCTGACCGTGGAGCGCCAGATTGAAATGCAGGTAGCCATGGCTCTGGGAGCTGCGCTCCACCAGGAAATCACCATTGAGAAGGGGAGGGTGGTACAGAGCAACTTCCACGACTACCCGCTGCTTCCCATGCGGGAAATGCCGGAAGTGGGCATCCACTTTCTCAAGACCTCTGAGGAGGCGATCGTGGGAGTGGGAGAGGAAGTTTTGGGAATGGTGGCCCCGGCCGTGTGCAATGCCATCTTCGTGGCAACCGGAAAGAGGATTCGTTCACTCCCCTTGAGAAAACACGACCTCAGCTGGAGCTAACCGGCGCAGCCAGAGCCGTGCTTTAGCCGCTTCGTGACGAGAATGCATGAATCATCCCGACTAGTCTCAACACAAGTTAGTGAATGAGGAGGTAACAAGATGAAAGCCTACGTATTGTCTAACCCGTGTCTTCGATTGATCCTTTCTGTCCTGGCAATTGCTTCCCTTTTGTCAGTCGTCAATGGACCACTTGGCCTACTCTTTGGCCAGACCGGGGATCTGCCTCCCGAGGTCTTACACTACGCCGACATGATTGTTTACAACGGTAAGGTGCTCACGGCCGATGACGACTTCACGGTTGCCGAGGCATTGGCCGTTCGGGACGGAAAATTCCTGGCGGTGGGCGACAGCTCGCGAATTCAAAGGATGGCGGGTCCCAATACCCGGCAAATCGATTTGCAGGGGAAGACAGTAATCCCGGGCATTATCGACACCCATTTTCACCTGGACCGCTACATCGGATTGAATCAGGTAGGGCCTTCACTGAAATGGGAGACTGAAGAAGCTGGGATTGAGGAACTAAAAGCGCTGGCTGCCCAGACGCCTCCTGGTGAGTGGGTGGTCGTCCGAATCTCGAGAACCGACATTTACAACGTCACACGGCAGGAACTGGACCAGGCCTCTACTCGCCATCCCATTGCTCTTATTTCGTCCTTGGGCGATGAGTACGCGGTTAACAGTGAGGGCTTGAAGCGATTCCCGCCGGGCCTTTCCGGACTGCAGAAGGACCCTGACACCGGGGAATACACAGGCCAGGTGCGGGGATTCGCCAGCGGCGTACTGGATTATGAGTTGATTCCCTGGCCAAACATAGCCGAGCAGCTACCCCACTACAGAAAGGCTATGCTCGATTACGCCAAGGCTGGAATGACAACCACGGTTCATCGCGCTCGAGGGATGGTCTTCTCTGCCTACCGCGAGCTCTGGCTTCGTGACCAGCTGACCATGCGAGTGCGCCTGGGGCATGAGATCGCGCGCCTGAATCCCAACTTGGAGGCCATGTTCAAGAGGGTCGGAAACCTCACCGGCTTCGGGGATGACTGGCTCAAAATCATCGGCGTCAGTCCTGTGCCTCCCGATGGGGCGGGATCCCTGGTCTGGACGTCTCAGAGACAGCTCCGGAGATTAGCCGACGCTCCCTCCGTCAGCCCCTATGGCCAGGACCTGTGGGGAATGATGGGAGAGGATCTGGAAAAGGATACCGAATTCAGGTCCGTGGTCCTGGCCGGAAAGTATGGTTGGTCAGTCAACACGCTGCACAGCGCAGGCGATGCTGCAAATGACCAGGCTCTCCTCGCCTATGAGAAGGCTTTGGAGGCTTCCAAGGAGTTGGGAATGACCATCAGCATTCCTTACGGGCTGGATCATGGCTCCATGATCACCCCCGAGCAAATCAAGAAGATGAAAGAACTGGGGGTGATTCCAAGCCTCTACGTGGCGAATTCGATCGGCCGCGACCCATCGAGAGCGATCTACTTGTACGGTGCGGATGCGGTGAATCGCTTTACGCCCACCAGGAGTCTGATCGAGGCGGGAGTCAGACCTGCCGGGGAGTCCGATACCGATAGGTGGCCCTACATCACCGCGCTTTGGAACATCGAGAAATACGTCACCCGAACGGATGAAAAGGGGCGAGTGTGGGGACAAAACGAGGCTATTACGCGAGAGCAAGGCCTCTTGATGTTCACCAACTGGGCGGCCTACTACACCGGCGACGAAAAGATTCTGGGAACCATCGAGCCCCAGAAGCTGGCAGACTTTGTGGTCCTGGATGGTGACTTTATGGGTGTGGCAGCCGAAGATATCTCTGAGATTCCGGTGGTGATGACCGTCGTCGGTGCCAAGATCGTATTTGACGCAGAGAGGGACAGGTAAGCGATAGGAACCCCTCTAACACCACTGGCTCGTTTTGCTAATCAAAGGGGACTCTTCACTCAGTCAGTTCGATCTTCCGAACCGTATCCAGAACGGTGCCGTCCACCCACTTGACGACGGCCACCGGCTTGTCGGTGCGCCGCGGGCCCTGCGGCTTGCCGCCGCAGATCCGCTCCACCTCGTC
>JAUXKG010000473.1 GCA_030624355.1 Acidobacteriota bacterium | reverse complement strand
TTCCTTAGTGAATTCCACGAAGGTTCCACTGGGATGAAAACATCTGGCTCGAATAGCCTGCTGCGAAGTGTCATTCACTATAGTTTTGGAAGGATGACTCATTTCAGAGCTTCCTGTTCTCCATGCTTTCATCAGCAAGGAGCCATTGTGCTTCTTTATCCGATAATGTTTCCACCTCGGCCAACATGCGGGCTAGTTCTTTCTCTTCCGCCCTCCTCGCCTGGTTCTGCACGATAATCCTCGCCATGTCTGCCACTGTGCCGGACTCGAATAGAGACTTGATAGGTAGCTCTACTTTGAACCTGTCGATCACCCGCGAAATAACCCGAGTAGCCGCCAGGGAATGGCCACCGAGATCAAAAAAGCTGTCATTCATCCCCACCGGATTTACTCCCAGCACTTCTGCCCAGATCTTTGCCAATTTCCCTTCTATCGCAGTTCTAGGTGCAACGAACGGAGTCTCCAGCTCCGGTCTCGAATTGTCAGGGATGGGAAGGGCTTTTCGATCGATCTTGCCGTTGGGGGTTAGGGGTAAACTATCTAGTTTTACGAAGTCCGAAGGAATCATGTAGTCAGGGAATTTCTTATCAAGAAATCGCCTCAATTCGCTAATGTTTGGCCCCGGCTGGTTAAAGTGTGTAAAGTATGCGACCAAGCGGGCCTCACCCGACTCATCCTGTCGTGCCATCACAATCGCCTCCTTGATGGCTGTGTGCCCGAGCAGTGCTGTCTCAACTTCTGCACATTCGACTCCATAGCCTCGGACTTTCACCCGAAAATCCTTACGCCCTTTGTACACAAGGCAGCCATCAGAAAACATAGAGCCTAAATCGCCAGTTAAGTAGAGACGCTTCTCACCCCCTTTGGGATCGGGCTTAAATTTGGCTCTTGTGAGGTCCGGCTTTCGCCAGTAACCTAAGGAAAGATACCGACTCCTCACGGCTATCTCACCGACCTCACCGAACCCAACTTCTTTACCATTATCATCGAGCAATAGAATCTCCTTACCATAAACAGGGTAACCCACAGGAACTTCATTGCCAGGGATGTCGATTTTGTGATCGATTAAACACGTTCCAAGCACTCCGGTTTCGGTGGAAGATAACCCGTTAGCCAGCGTACAGTTGGGTGAAAAATATCGCCTATAAAGATCAACGTCCGTTTTGTAAGCTGCCTCGCTCGTCAAGCGGAGAATGCGGACGTGAGGAAACTTTTCCTCTCCTGTCAAGGTTCCGGCGAAGTTACGGAAGAGCGGAGAACTGATCCAGAGTATGGAAATCTTCTCCCGCAACAGCCAATCAGTTAGGTGAGACACTCCTTCTTTTTGAACTTCAAACGGAAAAAGCGCGACACCATTCAGCAAGGCAAGAAAAGTGGTCGTTACGGCATTCGCAGTCCCGGAAGTCAGAAGAGTGATTCTGTCCTGTTCGCAGAGATGAGACGCGTTTGTATATGCCATGGTTTGATGTAGCTGATGCTGATGAATCCAAACGATACCCTTTGGTTGCCCCGTCGAACCGGAGGTATAGAGTATAAAGGCAAGATCCTTAGGTGACAGACGCAGTGAAAGATTCTCTGTTGGAATTTTGCGATCAACTGATTCGAATTCCATCAGCTGACAATGGTTGCCTGTAACCTCCCTAGCTGACAACAGATTTTGCCGGTCGGTAACCACCAGTCCAGCCTCAGAATCCTCTAATATGGCCGAGATTCTCGCTCTCGGGAACGACGGGTCCAGAAACACAAAGAACTTGCCGCTCTTTAGAGCCCCGAGCATCGCAGCCATCAGCGGAGCACCCTTTTCAAAGATCAACCCCACGGGTTCCGCTTTACCTCCTAGCCGCACTAAGATGGCATGGGCCACACGATTGGCGGCCTTATTCAGTTCATCGTAAGTTACCGCATCATCCCTATTCTTGACTGCCATCTGACCGGGATACATGCGTACGATTTTCTCGAAACGGTCTGGAATGGATTGTTCTAACTCTTCTTTTTGGAACTCGATGAATTTTCCAGTCGGGTGAAAACACTTATCCCGAATCGCTTGTTGCCGCAAGGAGAGATCAGTAGGCGACCTGGCAAACTTGCTCACCCTTAGTCTCCTCTATTACCTACAGAGAGTTTTCGTCGATGCATTGTGACCGCGCTTCCTTGCGCCATATCCTGTTGGTCTTTCCGTAGGAAAGAGTATTACTTCAGATCTTTCCCGCTCTGTTCGTCCGCAAGCTGCTTCCTGACTTCCTCATCCGAGAGAGACTCTAGCTCAGTCAACATGTGGCTTAATTCCTCTTCTCCAACCTTCTTTGCCTCGTTTTGTGCAAGGATCAGAACCATATCCGCCACGGTAGGCGACTCAAAAAGGGATTTTATGGGCAGCTCGATTTTGAAGGTGTTGATTACTCGTGAGATAACCTGAGTCGCCAGCAGGGAATGGCCACCGAGATCGAAGAAGTTATCATGAATACCCACCTGATCCAGGGATAAAACCTCAGCCCAGATCTTTGCCAATTCCTCTTCTACCGGTGTCATGGGTGCGACGTACGGAGTATCCAGTTCCGGCCTCGAATGGCTGGGAACAGGAAGCG
>JAUXKG010000005.1 GCA_030624355.1 Acidobacteriota bacterium | reverse complement strand
TCCAAGCCAGAATCCAGCTCGTGTTCCATCGACGTAAACAGTCTCGTGTCTTTGGCCGATGTAGGAGACCGCTTCCAGCTGAAGGTCACTCAAGCGGCCTTCGAGTATGACCTCACTTGGAATGTCCGGCGTATAGGTGGAGTCTGGAGGTTCTACGCTGGCGAGGATGGAACTCTCGACGATATTGGCAGGATGCTCTTGGGAACCCTCGAATGTTGCTTTTCGAACGGTGTATTTTGAGAAGGGCGCGATCTCATCGACCACACTCTGTCGGTTTTCTTTGGTGTATTGAGCCCCTGTTTCCTGGGACGAAGTCTCGTAGAAGCCTTTTACGGTGTCGAAGACGGATTGAAGTACAGGTCGCACCGTATCGCCAAGAAGCTCAAGCATCTTCTTGGCCCAATCCGCGAACTTCCGGACGCCTGATTCAAACAGGTATCCCCCGACCTTGAACATATCCTTCATCATGTCCGGATCCAGGCCAACGTCGAGTTGTGACTTGATCCTTTTCCGGAGCCGTTCAAGGGCTTCTTCTGCTTCGTCTTTTTTGAATACGGTGTTTTTGGCCCCGAACTCTGGGCCTTCTTCTAGACCAGGGCTAGGTCCAGCTCGTCCAAGGTCTCCACTACCAGGTAAGCTGCCCACTCCGGGAGTTCCGCCGGGTTCTCCGGGACCGCCGCGTCCTCCCTCTCCATAACCAGGCTCAGTGCCTCCAGGACCTGGACCCGGGCCTGGCCCAACACCTGGTTCCACACCTCCCAATCCCGCTGGCTCGGTCGGTCCCCCAACTCCGGGGGTAGGTTTATCGACCCGTTCTGGTCCTCGTTCAGGGCGTACGACAGGAGTATCGGGAGGGGGTTGAATGCCGGCCCCGGGTCCAGGTGGTATTGCTCCAGCAGGACCTCGTACGCCTTCTTCCGTTGGTCGTTCAGCCAGTCGGCCACTGATCTCCTCCCAGGCAAGTGGATCGAGAAGCTCAAGTGCTTCTTCGGGGGTGAGATCTTCCCCTATTATAATACTTTCGATCCTCTCAGCAACCGTTTTTCCAGGAGTCGGCCCCGTCTTGTCGATGACCAGGAGTTGCTGCCCGAAATTCGTTCCCCACTTCCCGTAGTGCTTTCCACTTATCCCGACGTTGGCCCTGATGTTGTACTGATCCCCGATACGATCCCACCAATCACTGAAGCCTGGCTTGTTGTAGGCCATTCCTTGGCCGACAATGGCTACCAGACGTCCACCCGTGCGTAACCTAGCCAGAGCTTCCTTAATGTGCTTCGCGCCGTATTTGGTAGCGTGGGAGGCCGTTCTGCCCCCTGTTGCGGAGAAGGGGGGGTTCATAACGATAATGTCAGGCTGGATACCCTCCGGTAAGTCGCTGTGCAGGAACTCGGCATCGTGCTCAGTGGTTTCAAAGCCTTGTTCCCGGAGGAGTTGGGCTCGTCGGGGGGCAATTTCGTTGGCGGTGACGTCCATCCTTCCGAGCTGCATCATCGTCGCTATGCTTCCCGTTCCTGCTGAGGGTTCTAAGGCCTCCAGAGTTGGCCCTACGCGCGTTCCTGATCGCCAACCTGCGGAAAGGTAGGCTACTATGAAAGCCAATTCCGGGGGAGTACTGAATTGCTGCATCTCAACGGCTTCGTCAGTACGGTCAGATTGCCGGGGCATTAGCTCCATGAGCCGACGCATCTGTGCCACGGTTTCTTCTGAATCTTCGAAGTCCACAAGTTGTTCAAGGATCGCCATTGGTTCACCAGATCGACGGAGAACCATATTGAGTCCCACTTCGGCGGCATCGTAGGCATCACGCGGGTCGTATGCCCCTTCCCCGCGGGCTCCACCAAAGGCTTCGTTGGCAATCTTTGTGAGCGTGGGGTTGTCGATGCTTTCCCCTGCTTCCAGCAAGTCTCTGACGGCCAGGGCGATGGTCATGTGGGGTGAAGTGGCTTCTTCGGGAGTCCCGGCCTCATCCGTAGGCGTAGCTTCTACTTCGTCATAGATAAAGTCACCGGTGAGCAACCCCATCAAACCGTTTCTCTTCAGAACCGACGACATTCCTTCTTCACCGAGAGCGGCTACAAATTCAGCAGATTGAATATCTGGCTCATCGGTCAAGAAAGGCAGCGGTGTCCCTGCTGTCTTTTCCCACCCGTCTGGAACCTTTGCCCATTCACCGACAAACTTTTGCTTGTTTTCAGCCTCAATAAAGGCTGCGCCCTCACCTCCCGCGAATTTGGCTCCGAGAACGTCGTCATCGGTGATGGTGAACTTTGTCCCATCGGGATAACGATTCATCTTTGCGTCAAAAACCTCATCCGTAGGAGCTTCTGGAGTGGGCGGTAACTCTTGAGGGGTTACGGTGAAATGAGTTGGGCGCGGGGCCTGAAAAGTATCCCCTTCCGGAAGACCTTTAATCGCCTCCATGATCTGGTCTTTATAATCTTGGGAAAACGACCCGATATTTACCGCACCGGCGGGGTACAACTCGCGGAGCCGCTCCCAACTAGGACCTTGAGGACCTTCTTTCCCTTGCGCTTTTCGGCGCATGCGTCCGACCGCAGAAAAGAGATCGGCATCATTTTTATGCTGGAACACGACCACTACCTGACCATTCGCACCTCGGCCAATCCGAAGTGTCCGAGAAGGCGCGGGGCCAGCCGGTCTTGGCGCAGCTTCCGGAGTGGGCTCTGTGGGTTTCGCTTTCTTACGCTCCTCCTCAAGGCGCTCACGACCGATAGCCGCTGTCACTCTTGTTGTGCCAACTTCTTCGAAGTCTAGGGAGAGTAGATCGGTGATCTGGGTGTTAGAATTTTTCCACCACCGCCACATCTCTACTCCGTCTGGGTCAAGCGATTCGTATGCCTCCCAAGTGCCAAGAAATTTGGCCGTTTCAATGGGAACTCCGAACGCCGTTTCAGTCTGCCTAATCTCTGGAAGATCAGCCTCAGTTAGAGTGAACTTTGTCCCATCTGGAAGTCCTTCCAGGTATTCAGTGAGGGGACCACCTTCCGCAGTACCTTCCGCAGCACCTTCCGTTTTTCTCTTGGAAAGGATGAACATTCGTGCAAGTTCCTCAGCTTCTTCACGAGTGTCAACGGGGTTGGAGACAAAGAGCTTTGCAGCCCTTTGGTCGCTAACTTCGGAAGTAAAGCGTCCATTTTTCTCAACAATGTTCGTGTAGTAATGCTGTTCTACGGCTTTCCTGGCTTCCTCCGGTGTGGGAGGCAGCACTTCCTCATCTGGCGGCCCCGTTACCTCCTTTAATACTTTTCTTGCTAGCTCAAGGTGGGGCTTTGTCTCGTATTGTTCTTCTCCCCAGGCTGTCGCTTCAATAGCATAAACACCCCTCTCCATCGTCCATTCAAATTCCCCACCCTTGGGGTTGAGAACAAAATACCTAGTTCCTCCGTCTTGAGTTTGAACGGCAACAAACGAATCGTACTTAATCACATCAATATTGGGATTAGCTTCTACGATTTCGCGGACTCTTTTTTCAGCCTCGCTTTCTTCTCCAATCACGTTTTTTTGCGCGCCTGCGGGTAGGTTCAAATCCAAGTTGAAAAGGAGATCTACATCTGACTCTTCCCCAGGCAACTTGGCTCCTTCGGTCCGCAAGGAAGGAATGCGCTGCGCATAACTCCCTACCAGTTCAACCGATTCAATCCCTCCACCTTCAATAGCAATATTGGCGTAATTTCTTAATTCACTTATTAAGTCTTCCGCTTCCGGTCCTGGCGCAGCTTCCTCTGGAGTCACTTCCGGTCCTGGCGCTGCTTCCTCCGGAGGTGCGGCTTCTTCCGGAGTGGTCGGGATCTCAGTGGGCGGCTTGAGGATCCGCGTAGCCAGCGCTTCAATTTCCAACCGGATCATTCCAACGACGTCAATGGGTAGACTCTTCCCCGGATCCGGTTCTAGGCCGAGCTTGAAGTTCAGGAATTTGGTCGCGTAATCCCTCTCCTCATCGGTCGTCAGGGTTTCGATATATTTCTGCCCTGCAGCCTTGAATAATCCCTCGTTTCCTGTCTCGGGACGACGAGGGGCAGGGGCTTCTTCTCTCGGAGGAGCTTCTCCAGGCTCAACTTCAGGGGCTTCTATGTCAAAGACGACGACCTGGCTGTGCTCCCAGGAGTCGCGCAACCGTGCAGCTGGAAGACCCTCTAGGCTTTCGTCGGTCATTTCCGGAACTTTGACGATGATCCCATCGTGACCTTGATCCCTAATCCAGGCTTGGAGTCTTTGCGTAGCTGCCGCCCTTCCTGTGGGTTCTGCTTTAGAGACAAAGGTGGTCGGGCTCAGATGGGCAGATCCTGCTGCCGCCAGAATCTCAAACCATTGCTGATCGTTGTCAATGACAAGAGGGTTGTTGAGGTCGACTTCAACCTCAGTGATCTTATCTCCGTAGCGTTCAGCATGATCTGGGTGAAAAGAGTAATACTGAGCGGGACCCGCAAGATCCACGGCTACTCCTCTCTCGACGGATCCTGGACCGTAGATCTCCTCAAGAGTAGCCCCTTCACCCCGGTAGGCAGTTGCGGCAAACTGCTCCCCGGTGGTCACTTCAGAAAAGTAGCCAGGGTTTATCGCTGCCTCAGCTCTTTGATCTTCGGGTAGGGAATCGACGAGGTCCTGTATGTGAGGTGGTAACGGATCGGCAGCGGCTTCTTCTTCGCTGCGCGGAGCGCGCCAGGGCGCGATATCTAACTCTTGAGCGATATTATCAATGTCCTCTTGAATGACTCGGACTTGCGCCTCGTCGACTCCATACCACGCAACATCTTCATCGACACCACGGGCGGGGAAAGCCACGTCTTCCCCCAACCTCCAGTTCGCATAAGCCTTCGCGTATTTCTGCTCTGGGGTATCTTTGTCGTAGGCCTCCCATATCTCTCTGGCCGCAGTAAAGCCTTCATTCACTGATTGGGCATCACGTTTTGTGCCTTCTGTGTAGAAGGCGGCCTTGTCTTCGTCAGACACAGGCAACTCTTCCAGACCCGTCGTTGCAGCCTGAGCCTTCCAGTAGGCATTCCAGCGACGTTCTTCCTCACCACCATGAGGCTGAGGTACCCCAGGAAGAAGAATGACGTCGCCCTTTGGAATATCCCTGATGCCGTGTACAGGCGTCTGTACGTCCTGATCTGCGTCAATCAGGTCCTCTAGGGTTTCGCCTTGAGCCAGGGCTGTATCAATAGCGGCCTTGATTAGTTTCGGAGCCCTGGTGTAAATCTGCTCCGGAGTCAGTCCTTGAGTAGCCAGTTGACCGAAGAACTCAATATCATCAGCGAATTTCTGTGTCTCGTCCCGGTTATTTCTTTCAGCGATCCCCATCGCCATCGCGCCCATCCCAGGCAAGGAGAAGGCCCCGGCCTCAACAATCAGCTGTCGGATATTGGGTAGCTCATAGGGTCTCAGCTGCGTGGCCGCTCGCAGGACTTCGCCAAGCCGTTCTTCCCCCATCTCCATGAACATACCGTGATAACCGGCTCTCTGGAGGAGGTTCAGGGCTTCCCCGGCTCCCTGACCCGTTTTGCCCATCCACCTGTAGACGATGGCATTTTTGAGGTTTGCAATTCGGCTTTGTATCGGCAGCTTCTTCCAAGCTGCACTGATCCCTGCACCCGCTGGTGCTCCGGCCAGTTCCGAAAAGATCTCGATGGTCGTGTCCAGATATCCATGCCACATTGCCGGGAGAAGGTCTTTGTCCTCACCGTGAAGAATCCGTTCGAATCCTGTTACCGTACCGCGTGTGGGGAAGAGAACGAGGCTTCGGCCAGCGATATCCTCAGCGTATGAGAACGATCGTCGAGCAAATCCAGCCGTGATTTCTTTTGCCCCTTTTCTGGCGGCCTGTCGCTGTGCCAGCCTTCTTCCAAGTCGTGGAATGGCCCGCAACAGAAGTTTTTTAGCGGTTTCTTTAGCTGCGGTCTTGCCCATCGTGTAAAAACCGCCGCTGGTTAAGATTTCAAACATGAAAGCTGGCATGTACGAGGCTGTCCTGGCAATGTCGTAAGGAATGGTCGACCCTCGGATCTGCGCTTCTTCGACCATGCTGTAATAGTCGATCAACAGTTGCTCTTCTCGATCCGTCGCCTTGCCCTCTTCAACCGCGTAATAGGCTGCGGTCAATTCAGCGAACTCGACGAGGCTTTTGGCTTCGTAAGGGGTCCGCTCATACAAACCTCCGGGAGTAAAGAGTTCCTGACTGTAAAACTCCCACAAATTCTTCTCCCGGCTTCTCTTCCCAATGTCGTACCTGAACTCCTCCATGAGTTGTTCTTCGGTCTTCTCCGGCCAGAGGTCCTTGTATTCCTTGAGTACCCGTTTAACGGGCTCGTGAAACTGCCAAGGCACTAAATTACTAATCCCAGGTTCTACCAATGGAGGCATCGGCGCGTCTGCTCGTATGGGACCGAGTTGGCGCGGAGGTGTGGTGTCGTATTCAGCCAACCATTCTTTCAGTGTTTCCCAGGGGACGTTGTAGCGTAAGGCAACACTGATCGTTGAATTAACCTCTGGCAGTTGCCAGAAGCGATTGGTTATAAAATTCTCACGCTCCGGGGAGGGGAGCTTCGTCACACTCTCATACATTCGTTGGGCATCGGGATGGTCTTCCCATCGAACAAACGGGCCTTGAAGTTTAGCTTCCATCAAGTCAGCGGTCGAAGCACGATTCTTGTCGTATCGGTATGGTTCTTCTGGCTTGTAGGGGATCATTTCTTTGACGATGGGAAGCGGATACAGCTTCTCCATTTCCCCGAGCATCAATTCCCCTGACATTTCCGGGAAACCGAAGGTTTTAGTTTCGTCGATGGAGATCTGACGATGGGTGTTGAAGGGGGCCAGGTCCCCTTTCAGTTCAGTAAAAGATTTACCGGCGGCAGCGGCATCGTCGATGGCCTTAACGATACCCGCATCACCCTGCCACATTCGCGTCAACTGCGTCTTTCTGGCCCCAGAAGGCAACCCCTTGTAGCCCTCAAAGTCAGCTTCAGCGTGTTCGGCATTCTCCCATCGTCCACCCTGATAATCCTTCTCGAGCTGGTAGAACCAACGACCACCTTCTACGGTGTCGAAAGCATAGCGCGGGGATGGTGTGCCGCCTGTTTCTGGCTTCTCATTGAAATTGATCCTACCTTTGCGACCTCCCATTTCAATGAGTGGGCTGTAGCCTGATGGAAGTACAGGGGTAACCAATTCCCGTCCCGGATCTGGTCCGATCTTTGGAGTCTCCAGTGGAGTTGGTGGGATGACCCCAGGTGGAGTGGGTGGTTTCCTCCATGCGGGTCGTGGGGTCACTTGAACTGCTTCAGGTCGAGTAGCCCCTCCGAACCCTCCGAACACTTCCCCTCCAACTGGAGGAATGTCAGGTCCAGGAGCCACAAGAGGAGCCTCTGGAACGGGACCTGGCACACCCTCTGGCATGAGCTTGGGAAGTTCCGGAGCTATTTGTCCTTCTGGGCGTACCTCTTGCACCCCAGGAGCAGCTCCTCTTCTTTCTTGAAGGGTTGCTTGGCCTGGCCCTGTACCTGGCAGCGGATATTCCGGGAACATCCTTCCACTCTTGACGTTCCAAATGTCCGTCTTCACCGGATCGGGGACTAAATCAACATCCCTGGAATCCAGTACCCTCTGAAGGTGGTCGAATTTGGCGCCAGGTTGGAACACGGCATTCCAAATGTCCGTCTTTCTTTCATTCGGAATATCTAGGGGGTCCAGTATGCCCTTGAGAATCTCATCGGGCTTTGGCAGAGCCACAGTTGCAGCTGGAGCTGGAGCTGGAACGCCCTGCTCTTCTTCTTCCGGGGTTGGAGGTAACAATCTTTGAACCATAAGCTAGCTTCTAGTACGGACTTGGAGGAGGAACATATGGTGCAGCAGTTGCACCCCCTCCTCCTTCCTCTCGCTCCCGCGCTCGCGCACGAAAAGCTTCTAAGCCGCCTGCTCCTACCCCAAGTTGAGGCCGGCCATCATTGCCTAGGTTTGGGGTCCCCGTCACATCTTCGCCAGGGGCTAGTCCAACAGTCGGGTTATTCTTCAGGTAAAGTTCAGTAGCCCGTCGTGAAGTAGTATCGAATATCTCCGTGTACAACCATTGCTCGATCTGACGGCGAGTTCCCGGCCTTGAAAGTGCAGCAATTACTTTCTTCATCTCAACTCTCCAGCTTTTGCGTTCCATCTCGCGCGTATCTGGATTATAAGTGTACTCAGCGGTAAACATGATCTCATCTAGCTGGAGTGGTCCTTGTGTCGTGATCGTACGACCATTTCTATCCCTAAGTGGCGATCCACCGGCTCCGGGATTTGTAGGATCTACCACAAAGTAAACCTCCAGGCCGGTATCAGGGTCAATCCCTTTAGGAAACTGAAATGCCCTGGGAGCGCCAGCGCGACCAGGTCCGGTCCCGGGACCGAACATTCCTCTATCGTAAAAGTCCTTAAACTGCGCTACGTTGAAGTCGTCTTGAGGTGTCCAGCTGTCTGGATCTTTTCGAGTCGTGGCAAGGTAGCGCTTCATAACTACAAATATAGGGCCCAGATCGGGCTGCATTGTCATCCAAACGTCAAGGGCGTCTATTGCCGCAATCGTTTTGTCGGTCCAGGTCGACGCATCTGCGAACTTCCCTCCTCCTTGCTCTAACCTAAGCTGTCGTGCAACATCAGCCATCAGTGCATGTCCAGCTTCAGGGGGCCTTTCTCTCATTTCAGGGAAGATATCCGCGATGTTCTTCTGGAAAATCTCGTATCCCTCCGAGTCCTGAAATGCCCTGGCAGCAGCACGGTAATGCTTCGTAAAGTTTGGATCATTCATCGCGTCAGTGAAGGTCTCTCGTACTTTGGTTGACTGGATATAAGCGTTCAAGTTGGCAAGGGCCTCCTGGCCTTCCCGATTGACGTTCTGTTCGTAATCAGCCAGATTCATATCCGGATATGCGGATCGAGTTCCTGTGGTGTGGGGATACAGTTCCCTTGCGCTAATGACTCGTTGCTCTAGTAAGGGTCCTCGTGCTGGTGTAGGTGTTATGCCCGTAGCACTTGGAGCCACTCCTCCTGGAGCCACTCCTGCCTGGATAGCCTCTCCTGTGGCAGCTCCCACTGGCTGTTGTTGTGCCAAAGTTGCCGCAGCTGAACTGACCGGACCTTGCGCTGCTGGTAATCTGGGTGTCGGTCCTGTTCCTGGGATGGCTGCTCCAAGCGCGGCTGACACCGCGGTCTGTCCCGGATCCCCTGCGCCCTGGCCTGCGGGTGTTGCACCACCAACACCGCCAGCGGTAAATCCAGGAGACTCACCGCCACCACCAGTTCCTCCACCAGTTATTAGCCCCGCTAACTCTGCTCCTCCACCACCTTTAGCTCCTCCTCCTAGCCCCGCTAAAAGGTCTGACAGATCTTGTTCAAACTGTCCTGGCTGCGAGCCTCGCCTTGTAAATGGATTGACGAACTTAAGGAACTGCATGGCCGGGTTTTCTTTCTTCCCGGTCTTCGGTTTCTCGTCGATCAATCCAAACAACTCACTCGCGCCAGCATAGATACTTTCACCCTCTTGAGTGTGTCGTTCAGCGTCCAGCTTGTGTCTATCCCGTTCGTTCTCTGAAAGGTTTACATCACCAGCCAAGAGTCGGCTGGACTCGGCTGAAGCGCGCTTCCCTTCGGCAAACTGGAACAGAGTTTGGACGGTTTGGAGCTTGTACTCCTTGTCCGCTTGGTTTTGTGCAGCGATCTGTCCGCGCTTTTCGCCAAAGCCTCCGAGAAAGTCAACAACGTTATTTAGATCCAACAGACCCATTATTTACCCCCCATGAGAGAACCCATCATCCCTCCGAAGCCCTGTGAACCCTGCACCTGAGAGAGTTGCGTCAATGCTGACCCGCCCTGCATCGCCGTTCCGAGAGAACCTATTCCCGCCTGAGTGCCAAAGACACCCAAACTGGCAAGCCGAGCGAGGCTCTCCTGGAACAGTTGAGGACCCAGGCTCCCCACTGTGCCGGCCTCAGCTCTGGCAAGATCCCCCCGGGCCTGTTCAAGAGTACCGCCACGGGGCAAACTCCTCTCAATGGACCCTCTAGCCGATCCAAACTGCTGCCTGATCCCCTGGATCTGAGGGGCCAGGGCTTGGGTCGTCGCCTCCGGATCCCCGCTGACGAGCTGGCGGTACTTCTGGATCGGGATGGTGCGAGCTGGCTCGGTCTGCCTCTCCAGCTTCTCCGATAGGCCCAACGCCCTTTCAGTGGATTCGGTTAGTGCCGCTTCAGCCGCTCGGCTTGTACTTTTTTTACCCATCGAGCCCTCCCTCTGCCAAAAATTTGGCCTCAGCTTCCTTAAATTGTTCCTTGGTCTGAGTTGCCACTAGCCCATCAACGGTTTCTCCGTGATAACTGGTGAAACCTGGAATCGTGGCGACATACTTGAATCCCAGGCTTTGGGCATACCGTTGCGCCAGGACGTTGGGCTTCGGAGTCAGTCCAAAGATCAGATCGAACCCCTGATCCGTAGGCATATTCTGTGCATCGAACTCGACACCCTCTATCAGCAGCTTCCAGGGAAAGCGGAACCACTGAGAGCAACCGATCATTCCAAAGGTCCGGGTGGTCTTCTGATTCCAGTACTTTCGGAAGAAAGCAAAGGAGCCACTACCCTTGAGCATGGAATCGGTGCGGATTATATCGCTGATCCAACAGAAGCCGTGGTACTCGTTGGTCTTGATATCCACACAGATGCTCAGGAGGGTTTGAGGGTACATTCCCATGAACTTCACAAACTCGGCCTTGCTGAGTTCGGTTTCGTGCATGACCTCCCGGTAGATCCCGCCTTCATGGAGGTGGTAGTACAACCTCTCCAGCATATTGTCGGGAAAGAGCTTCTTGTTCCATGCGTAAGGGTACATCCCGTAGCGTTCGTTCTCAGCGACTTGCGGCTCCAGTACTCCAAGAGTCATGCGTTATCCCCCCCTACCCCCAGGGCTCCAGAAATTTAACAATTTTTTCGGCCAAACCTCCTACCCCCATTTTACCCGGCCCTTCAAGTACTTTGCCCCTAAAGCCCACCATGCTCTCGCCAACTGGCGAAGTGTAATGCCTCCTCATGGGTTAAATTCCGAACCAGGTGGAAAGGCTACGTTGAAATCGTATTTCGTGAACGTATCGGCCTCAACGTCGTAGGCAAATTCCGTCCAGCCAGCTCCAGCCAGGTCGAGTCCCTCTTGTGTTCTGCCTGTCACTTCCTCAATGTTCGGCGGGATCTCAGGGCCGTAACCGGGAACCCTTGTGGAGCGAAGTTGGGAGAAAACCATGCAGCCAATAACAACTCCGTCGATCTCGACAGGTATGTTTGGCTCGTACTGCGCAAAGGTCCTCATCCCCTCGGGTGGAGAGGGGCCTAGGGTCCCAAAAGGATCTGAAACTCTGCTTCTACTCAAACTCATGTGTGCTCCACAACAAGAACTTTCTCCCAGGAGGCCCCGCACCCCGGCGGTCCAGCGGGAAGGGGTCCTGGTGCTCCCTGTCTAAAGGTTCTCGCAGTCACTGGATCGGTAAGCTCAACGCAGAATTGCTGCACTTGTCCATCTGTATTGAAACCTCCATTATTGCCATCGCGCCTGCACGATTCGTTAGGTCCAACTGCACCGAAGGTTCCATCACAACCAATAATGCCACTCTCATGCGCTGGAATGAAGATATAGGATTTTGTGAGATCCACGGCTGAGATAGCTGGACCTGCACTAAAAAATTCAGTGGCAGTAGCTCCTGTAGTCCCGCGAATAACGAGCGATTGAACGAGGATAGGTAATACAGTTCCGCCCATCTTTCTCCTTTATCCTGGCGGTGGAAACCAGACCAGGGTTGCATAAATTAAAAGTTCTCTTCCTCCGCAACCGGATGGAGGTCCAGTAAAAAAATTTCCACGGCTGCCAGGTCTAAAAGAGATAGACGCACCCAACGTGGGGGGTCGCTCGGCAAATGGTACGGAGCTCCTATCAATCTCTAGATGGCCATGCCACTGTTCCGGATGGAATCGAGAATCCGGAGAGGGGACGTTGATGTTCCCTTTCTCCTCCATACTGACGCCCCTTAAAACGCAAAAAGCGTTTGGGGGATCTGGGGAACCAAGGTCAAAGAAATTGCCAAGCGCGTTTCTAACCAACACTGTCTTGAAAGACCCTACTAGCGGAATGGTGAAATCTTCCGGATCGGCAACCCCACCTCCGGTCGGTCCCACATCTGCGGTTTCCACATCTATACTCGTGCCGCCTGGTCCACCCGTATAAGTGAACACGGTCAGATGGATATTGAGTTCCGTGCCGATCGTGCCCCTGGTCGCCAAAACCGTACTGCTGAGGCTACCAACGATACCTGTGAAACTTAGGTGATTACGCCATCTGCTGAAGTCTGTCGTGGACGTTACTACGTTCTGTCCACGGTAATTGATCCAACTCCTGGTCACATCGACTGGAGTTCCCAACGCGAGCGTTCCGGTGAGCGAACCAGCTGGTACGTTGATGACCCCGCGTTGGACTAGAACCCCGGCTGAGCCAGCGATACCGATAAAGGGATCTGGAAAGGAACGAATCCCTGCTGCGGTTCCAGAGGTGTTGAGACCCGCTGAATTAATATCCGGAAAGGTTTGAGCGATTCGTTCTGTCGTCATAGATATTCAATCACTGATACTTTTTGGATCATCGTAGATCCCGCGCCATCGAACCTGGAAAACATTACAGTGCCAAGGCCGGTGAACTCCATCCAAGTGCTGTGCTGCTCTCCATTGACGGTAGACACACCGCTTGTGATTCCCCCTGGTGTACCCTGATTCCATAAGTAAGCTCTCGTCAGGTCAACCAAGGCGCTGATAGCGACAACCACAGTCGCACCCACCAATACAGATGTGATCTCCTGAACCGAAATATCCACATCAAATGCACCTGATCCAACCAGCTTAGGGACGCTCGGAAACCCCTCCAGATCGCTTCCCGCAATCGGGATACCCGGAAGAGTCTCAGCTTCATCTGTCGGGTCGTGTTTCGTCACGCATTCTCCATCTCGGCACAACTGACGGTTATGGAAATGTCACCAAAGCCGCCCCCTTGCTTGTTTGCTTCGATGATCCATTCTGATCCCGGCCTGATATGCAATCTCCAGATCTCGGTGTTGCCAGCTCGCAACTGTCCGGTTCCTCCTGAAGCCGATCCCCGCCAGAAGTGCTTATTTGCCGTGGCCTCAGCTTCTGGCCTCACCTTCAAATCGTATCCAGTGTCTATATTGGAGAAATTGCAGACGATGATCGTGATCTGGAGCGCAGTTCTCCCGGCGGTGATCTGGGTGATCTCGGTGAGGACCGTCGTCAATTCCGCTTGTGCTGGTTCTGGATAAAAAACGTCGCCTACAGCCATTATAAGAACCCATTTGAAAATCCCGAAGTGAAAGCAACCACCGCCGTCGTTGCGGGTGGACATACCTCCGGTGCACCTGAGTTGAAAACCTGCGCCACGCTGATAGTGGCCGCTAGAGAAGCAACTGCATCGGCTTCGCCCTCCACTACCCATTCTTCTCTGGGTCTTAGGCCGAACTCCCAAAACTCAGTAGCTCCAGCCGGGATCTCCCGAACGAAACCAGCGGTATTCGAGCCACGCCAGAAGTGTTTATTGGCCGTGGTATCCGGTCCTGGGCGTACCTTAAGGTCATAGCCCACAGGAACATTAACGAAGCTGCACACGACGATGGAGAGCTGCATCCCGCTCTCTCCGGTGTTGATAATCGCAAGCGTCGTCAGCGCGTCAGGGATAACGGCCTGAGTGATGTTGACGTACTCAATAAAGACAGGACCGCCTTCTGCTGCGAGACTCGGAGGGCAAATTCCCATTTAGAACACTCCCGATACAAACGGATGAATTTCATGGGGGTTGGCCCACCGCCATGCCCCAACCGCCGCATTGTTGGTCACCAGAAATCGACTGTTCACGGCCTCTCGCGCGGTGGGAGAGGAACCATCATTGGAGATGTTCATGGTGCGCCGATCAAAGCCCCGGCCGACGTTGAACCGCGCATTGGCTCGGACGTTCAAGGGAGTATTGGGTTGGTCCCTCAGCTCCGGAGGCTTCCCCAGGAAGTTAGTGTCAACGTAGTTCTTGGTGGCTAGATCCTGGGGCTGAGAGGGGTCAGCGGCATTTTCGGCCTTGTTCCCACCCAGGTTGATAACGTCCGCGTGAATGTGTGACCCTCTATTCCCTCCGAGAGAGTCCAGGCGGTTCTGCACATCTCGCAGAATGAAGTTGAGGAAGTCCCAATCATCTTTATCTACCTGAAAGTGACCAGCTGTTTCATTTGGCATCTGTACTCCTTCTAGGCGGCAGCTCCTCCGGCAGCTTCACGGCCTGATACAAGTCTTGCTCGTTCGTAACCCCGCTCTCCTGCAAGGGGATGCCATTCCACATCCGATTGGTCGAACCAGATCTTGAATGGACTCGCGGAGGTAAAGACAAAGCGGAAGAATTGACCCTTCAGGCCAGCGGGTAGTCGCAGCAGCTCCCTCTCCCATCCTGAAGCCGGGTTAGTAAGGAAGGTCAACGTATGATCTGGAGTTCCGAGGCCGGGTTCGTCCACGAAGATCTCCAGGGTGATGATCTGGGCTCCCTCTGAAGCGATCCACATGCGCCGAATGAACTTGAATCGGGTGTACCCGAAGTCCAGCTCGTAGGTGTCCCAACGGGTAACGTCGAGTGGATCTCGGAGAAATTCGAAGTTGTGGTTGTAGTAGGAATAGGGTCCACCCTCGAATGTCAGGCGAACCAGCTTCCCAATCGTATCCACATCCAGGGAAATGATTTCGATCTGCCGGCCAGTTGTGGTGACAACAGGGGATTGAGTCACGACCCCATCGACCTCCACGTTCACAGTCACGGCATTGCCTTGGGTGTCGATATCGAGGATGAGCTGTCGGAGCCGCTTGTCTCCCGGCCAGCTCTCCGAGGTCCATTCCGTTTGGCCTGTCCCACCTGCCCCACCTGTGAGGGGCCTGGGCTCGACCAGCACCTCAACATCGTGCTTGTAGTAGATGAACTCCGTGGCTGCAGCCGTTTCCAGTTTGAAACGAATCAGCGTGCCTTTGGTGTCTTTCGGAAAGGACAGATAAACCTTCTGCTGGCTGGTTGTATTCACCGTGAATGGGGTCAGGTCCACTCCGTCGACCTCTGGAGTCACCGTCACATCGGCACTATTGGTGTCGATCTCCAACATGAACTGGACAAAGAATTTCTCCGTGGGCGTACCGACCTCATCCCAGGGAGTCTGCATCCTGGTGGTCGATTCCAGGGAGTTGTCCAGCCAGTCGAAGCTGTGGAAGTAGACCTTGACCGGGGCTGTTGCCGAGGTGGACTCCACCAGGATACGGGCGATCTTACAGTCCGTGTCAAAGGGCAGCGACAGGATGCGTCTTTCCCTGCCCGTTGTAGAGACACCAGCGAATGTCTTTGAAGGAGAGCCGATCTGGGTCGAGCTTCCGTCGCAGAACACATTGATATCGGCTGTCACTCCCTGGGTATCCAGCTCGATGACCAGCTCCCGGAGATACTTCCGCTTGGGATTCCCGTAATCCTGCCAATCGGTAGCGGTCTTGAGCTGCTCCCTAGGCTCAACCCAGTAGTTGTAGATCACCTTGTAGAAGCGCATCCGGACCCCGCCATTGTCGCCTGTCAGGGCGATTGAGCAGTTCCGTGCAAACGTACCGATCCCACCATTGATCGGGAAGCGGATCTGATCCCTGGTCGCTGTATTGAGGGTTCCCAGGACTACGCTGGTTTCCCCGTTGTTGAAGTGAGCGGTCACGGTCACGGGCTGTCCAGCCGTATCCGCATCCACAACCATCTCGACAAAGTTCTTCTCTTCCTGCTTGGCGCCGAAGTCATTGAACTTCATGCGGAGGTCAAAGACGATATCCGATCCATCATCCTGATTGCTGGTCTCTCTCTGGAACACGAAGCCAGAGGGGTCACCGGACTGGAACTCGCCCAGGTCGTCCAGCAGCAGATAGGAAGCGGCGGGACGATCTGAAGGCTCCCACCTTGAGGTCACGAAGTCGTAAACCATCTCCTGCTTCACGGCTGAAGTGTCGGTGTAGGCGAAGTAGAGCTTATTGTCGAAGAAGCCAAGCCGTTCGCTCTCGGACTCTGCTGGATCAATCGGCTCGAACCCTTCTACGGCGAAGCCTTCAAAGAGCGTGTCGATCTTCTCGGTGAGCTTCTCAGCCCTTCCGCTGCCTGTGAACGCATAGACCCCATCGTAGGCCCGGAAGAAGATCACTCCCCCCCCCAAGGTTAAGGCAAACCTCGAGAACAGGCCCCTCGACGCGCCCGTTGCCAGCGGTTGAAAAGTGCGCTCGTCGCTGCCCACGATCCGGTAAATGGTTCGATCGGTGAAGCAGTAGAGCTGATCGTTGTAGGCAAAGGGCCTACGGACCCGATCACCACCCTGGGAAGCCACGATAAAGCCAGCCGATTCAAACTCCTCGACCTTGATGCGTCGGGAGAAGACGAGCCTATCCGGATTCGCGCTGTCGTCCACCCAGGCCCTAGTGTTGTGGATGGCTATAACGCCTGACGTAGAGGGAACGTCGATTTGATTAACGTCAATCTCCTCGCCCAGAAGCAGATCTCCCAGGCCATCGAAGAAAATATCCGTTCCGACTCCATTGGCTATGGTGTCGACAAACAGGTATTGCCCAGGAATCGTACCTCCTCGACGATAAATGTCTACAAAGTCCACCTGGGGATCGGTTGAGAAGGTAATAAAAACCTCTGCGCGGTTCCTGGTAACTGTGGTCTCAGAGCTAGCCGTGGGGGAAAGAGGGCTGATGGTCCCGGTCACGCTGTAGCGGTAGACGTATCGCCAGTCATAGTCTCCCTTGAGCCGAAAGGACACACCACCGACCATCTTGCCATCGTCGATGTTGACGTTAACATCTCCGCACTCGGTCGCTTCTACGACGACCCTGAAAGCGGCAACGTCAGCCCAGGTGGTCGATTCACTACCGACCCGCTGGAAGTCTCGTTTCGGGATGAAGACCTCGGTCCACTGGTTCTCACCACCAACGGCCGTGAGGAAATTGAAAGATTCGAGACTGCGAGATTCGAGAGTGGTTTCGTCTACCTGCTGAATGTCGTCATCTTCGGTCAGGAAAGCCTCATCCAGGGCAAATTCCCGCAACCCTCCGTCCCGGCCTTCCTGCGCGGTCGCATCGAAGTCCAAGACGCGGGTGAAATCGTTGGGTGCAACTGATTTGGTGTAATAGTTCTGCGTGAAGTCATTCAGGACTGGATCCACATCAAAGAGCAACCGGATTTCCTTCAGGTTCTTGGGAATGTCGATCTTGAGGAAGAAGTGAATAAAGTCATCGTCGTCACTGTCCCCTGGAACGGTGAACTCATCCAGGTCGAGAACGAGTGCTTTGGTTGCCGTACCCCGAACCAGCTTGGCGACCTCAATCTTCATGGAGAAGGTTCCCTGACGAGGATCGGTTCCGTCATCGGATAAGGTAGCGTCAACACCTGTGTAGGATGCAGCAGACTCAAACTCGTCGATGGTCTTGAATTGCTGAATACCCTCTATAGCCGTAGCCACTGGCCCTGGAGCAATTCCATAGCGGTGAGTGAGGCTCCCATCGTCCTTGATCCGCTTGTCCGGCTCGAAGGCGATCATTGAGGAAGTGGGCGAATTGTTGATCTTGTAGTCCTCAAAGACCACCGGAGATCCTGAATGACCCGTTGAAATGGAAACGAAGTCGCGGAAGATCTCAGTGCCAGCTCCCTGGTAGTTGATTCCCACACCTGACACGATCTGACGGGCCAGGGAGTGAACCACATCGGGAGCTGCGGGGATCGCCGTGACGTTCTCTTTGACGCTCCCCGCACGAGTCTCAATGAAGCCTGTGCGCCTGGAGGTCATGTTCTTCAGACGGACGTAGTGACCCTCTTCGATCACATCTCCCGGCCGGGACAGCGTGAGTCCTAAATTCTCCAGGTCAATAGGCTGGCTGCGTTCTTCAGTCGCCACTAGGTGGTTTGTCTCCGTTGGCTTGCTGCTGCATCTGTCCAGCAGCCTTCTTCAGTTCTTCCTCGGTAATTTCCCGGACGAACATCTTAGAGGGATTCTGCATATCCAGACCCAACTTCGTTTCCTTGGGAATCCCCAACTCATCTCTGAGTGTGGCGACGGTATCCAGCAGTTCTCGGTTGTGATGCCTCTGGATCATGGCGATCTCCTTCTGCTGCTGCGAGATGATCCCTGTTACCATCTGGCGTTGAGAGGCCCCCAGGTTCCACTTAGCCTGCTTTCTTTTTTGTCTTTGCTTGCTTTTTGTTCCCACTTTTCTTTCCTCCTTTTGAAAGTACGGTTAGTGCGGCTTGCTTCTGCTCTGGACTGGCTTCGGACCACTTCTGCTCGGCTAACCGAGTTGCGTAATGAGCAATTCTTGAGTTCAGAAGTCTCGATAGACAGTCTTTAACCGAAACATTCGCAGCGGAGGCCATTTCTTCGGCAATCGCCTGTTGTTCGTCGTCTAATGTGAATGTAAAACGTCCCATTATTTCCCCCAGGCTGGATTCAGTGACCAGCGTCTTTGCCAGCCATCGGTACGGCCGGCCTCATCCTTACAGTCGTGGCAAACACGATGGATTCGAGAGATCCGCTCATAAAACGTGGGGAGCTGCTCCTCATCCACTTCGTCGCGCCGATCCACAATCGCCCTGAAATCCATGAATATACGGTCCAGTTGTTTGATCATGATGTTGGTGCGCTCAAAGACATATAGTGAACGACGAGCCTCACCGCACCACCCGTGAAGTCAACTCCATCTGAGGTGATGACAATGTCGTTTGCGGTTGGAAAGAGCGACAACTCCGTAGCGGTGAAATCCGTGATATCAACGGTCGTGCCAAGCCCAACTGCGATTGAGTTACCCCAACGGTCCACATCAACTCCATCACCTATGTCGAATCCGGTGGGTCCAGTGACCGCTGTGGTCACGCGAGCTGTGATTCCAACCACAAAGCTCCCGGCCGGGATGAGGGAAGCAACGGTAACTGAAGACCCAGACGAAAGTGCAAAGTTTGCATTGACCCTTCTCACCTCCATGAAATCGCCGGTAGTCGACCTGAGTCTGAACTCCACGGTGGCAGGCGATCCATTTAAGGTCAGGATCGAGTTATTTAGAGAATTTACCGACCCCAGACCGAAGGTGATTGCCTCTGGGGAGGCAAGCGTACCCATAAAGAAGGTCGAGCAGCCCCGGAAAAGAATGTCTATGTCCCCACCGCCAGTACCAATTTCAAATATGTCGCCCCCAAACTTCACATCCCCTGAAACGATACGGAGAGCCCAATTAGCGTTCCCTTCCGTGGGTGCGCCTGTGATCAGAAGGGTCTGCGCATTGGTGATACTCCCCGTCAGGTTGTCAGTGATGAAAGGCTCATTGATCTGGAGCTGAGCGATGTTCGCAATGGACTCTGTGGCAGTTTGGGTGGTGATCCCTGCCGTGAGGGTGGTTCCAGTCAGCGCAGAGGTATCGCCAGGAGCCCCTACGATGGCTGGAGTATGAAACAGGCCCGCAGCGATATCGCTGGCCCCATCGGAGGTGAAGGTGGACCCGATGAGGAGCTGGACGGCCCCAAATGTAACTCCAGCAATCGAATGTGGCCCTGCACCTGAGACAGCTAGATTGCCGAGTAGAGTTAGGTCTCCCCCCTCTGCGATAGTGAGCTGATCGACGAAGCCTGCTGCATCAATCCTGGTCTGGAGTGTCCAGATCGAACCCGTACCATCGTTGGCGGTCACGTTCACAAAGGCTTTCCAGTCAATGTCGTGGGGTGTGGCTGTCTCGAAGCCCTTGCCCGTAAGGAGGATTGCATGAGAGTCCCGCTGACCGTCGCCCGTAAGAGCAGCCGAGTCGAGTATCAATGCGTCAATAGGCGAAGGAAGTCCTTCCCCTAGAGTCGTTACACCAGACTGATCAACAGTTAAAACATCTACTATTGTTGGGATTGCGGCTTTTACTTGGAGTACATCAAGAGTTTGTCCGTTGAACCCTCGTACCAGTAGAGTGACCTGATCAGTGCCATCACCAAGAATGTCTAACCTACTGTTTATAACGGTATCGACGCTGACAATCATCGTCGTATCGTTGAACTCAACGCGATGAGTGCCTCCTGTGATTAGATAAAGTGTCGTACCTTCGCCAGTAGCGGCAGCGACACCTGTTGTAAGGTCAGCACGATTGGGAATGAGGGTTGGATTGGTCGCAGACGATGTTTCATTCAGAAATGCAGGACCAAGGGCCGTTGCAGCTTGCACAGTCCCCCCGAACTGGCTCAAGCCACTCACCACGCG